>DAIBJA010000056.1 GCA_027420455.1 Clostridia bacterium
CGCGATCTCCGGCCGGACGAGCTCCTTGGGCGGGTTCTCGCCCCGCTGGAGCATGGTGCGCAGGGCCGTGCCGGAGAGCTCGAGCCATTGGGCCCGATGCGGACAGGTGCGGCTCGAGACGAAGCCGTCGCAGCGCGGGCAGTAGCCGACCGGCGGGAATCCGACCGGCACGATGCCGATCTCCTCGGCGTAGCGCTCGACCATCTCGCGCGCCTCGTCCGGGTCGTAGAGGTCGCCGATGCCGGCGGCATCGCGACCGACGACAAAGTGGCTCGCGCCGTAGTTGTGGCGCACCAGCGCGTGAAAGAGGGCCTCGCGCGGACCGGCGTAGCGCATCGCCGCGGGGAAGACCCCAAGCAGGACGCGCTCGTGCGGGAAGAATGCCGTCAGGGTGACGCGGTAGCAGTCCATGCGCGTGACGGCCGGCACGTCGTCGTCCTTCGTCGGGCCTACGAGCGGGTGCAGCAGGAGACCGTCCACCGTTTCGAGCGCCAGGCGCAGCAGGTGCTCGTGGGCGCGGTGCAGGGGGTTGCGCGTCTGGAAGGCGACCACCTTGCGCCAGCCGCGCTCGGTGATGAGACGCCGCGTGTCGGCGGGGGTCCAGGGTTCGGGATAGGTCGGCTGGCCATAGCGCAGGACGCGGACGGGGCCGGCTAGGCAGACGTCCCCTTCGCGCATCAGGCGCGCGACGCCTGGATGGCTCGCGTCGGCCGTGCGGTAGACGGCGTACGCCTCCCACTGGCCTTTGCGGTGGAAGCGCTCGTGCACCTCCATCAGCAGCTGGCCGCCGTGCGGCGTGAGCAGGGTCAGGGCGTCGCCGGGACCGGCCTGGAGGTCATTGGGAACCGAAAGCACGATGGGCAGCGGAAAGAGCTGGCCGCCGTCGAGCCTGAGGTCCCGCAGGACGCCGCGGTAATCCCGCTCGCCCATGAAACCGTCGAGCGGCCAGTAGGCGCCCGCTGCGAGCAGCATGGCGTCCGCGGCCTGGACGGGGTCGAGCAGCAGGGCGGTGGCGCCGGACTCCGCGGTGGTGACGGCGGCACTCACAGGTGCAGCCCGCACTCGGTCTTCGCGAACCCCGCCCAGCGGCCGGCGCGGGGATCCTCGCCCTGTGAGACCGCGCGGGTGCAGTGGATGCAGCCGATGCTCGGGTAGCCGCGCTCGTGCAAGGGGTTGTACGGCACCTCCTCGGCGCGCACGTAAGCCCAGAGCTGCTCGTCGCTCCAGCGCACCAGCGGGTTCACCTTGGTCAGGCCGTGGCGGGCGTCGGGCTCGACCGCCTTGGCGTTCTGCCGTGTCGGCCCCTGCGCGCGCCTGAGGCCCGTCACCCAGGCGTCGTAGCCCTGGAGCGCACGCCCGAGCGGTTCCACCTTGCGCAGCTTGCAGCAGTGATCCGGGTCGCGCGCCCAGAGCTCTTCGCCGTAGCGCTCGACCTGCTGCGCCAGGGTGAGCTCCGGCACGACGCGGCGCAGATGGATCGCGTACGTTTCGCTGAACCGGTTCATCAGGGCGTACGTCTCCGGGAAGAGCACTTCGGTGTCGAGGCAGAAGACGTCGATTGGACCCTTGGCGACGCTCGTGGCCATGTGGATCAGCGCGACGTCCTCGAGCCCGAAACTGGACGCGATCGTGATGCGGTCGCCAAAGAGGTCGAGCGCGGCGGCAACGATCTCCTGCGGCTCGAGCTCTTCCCACAGGGTGGCCATCTCGGCGATGCGGCCCGATTCAAGAATCACGCGGTAGCCCTCGCTTTCCTGGGGTTTGGACGCGCGCTCCATCCGGCCCGGCGGCGTCCATCCGCCAACCTATGAACCGCGGCGCCGCCGCGTACGCAACTGCGGCGAAATGGCCCATCTGGACTCGTCCGCCCGCGATCGGCGGCGATTCGACGCGATTTTGCGCCGGTTTCGCTTCGCGACGCGGCAAGACAGCGTGAGGGCAAGCTAGAAAATCCTTTACGTGGCAACCGCACACTTCTATAGTGGCAGTCGTAGTCTGCCGAACCCGGGAAGTCCCGGGGCGGGGGAACCGCAGGTACTGGGGCGAAGCCGCCTAGGCGGCCGGGAATCTCCCACCGAGCCCGTCAGCTAACCTCGCAGGCACCAGGGGGGATGTGTTGCGGCGTGGGCATCGATGCGGGAGGACCGCAGGGAGGCCGCAAGGGGCAGATCGAGAGCGCCATCACAGGCGCCATGATCCACTACCAGGCGGGTCTCACCGGACACGGCCCTACCGAGGCCAGGACCTACATCCTGGAGGACATGGTCATCGTCCGCTTCAAGGGCAGCCTGTCCAAGGTGGAACAGCACCTGGCGCAGCAGCCCGAAGGACGCAAGCTCATCAAGGAGATGCGCGTCGTCCTGCGTGAGGGCAGCAGCGCGGACTTGCAGGATATCGTGGCCCAGGAGACGGGATGCCAGGTGGTCTCGAGCCACTCCGACATCTCGACGCGGACGGGGGAGCGGATCGAGATCTACGTCCTCGACCGCAATCTTGAAAGGGATCTTCGGCGCAGGAGCGATTAGCCGGAGGACAGCCGCAGTGCGGCGGTCAGCCGGAGAGTAGGCCGACGCCGGGGCGCTTAGGCACCCTGGCGTCGGCTTTTGCTTTGCGGGCGATTCAGAGAGACTAGCTTGCGGATGGAGGCGTTGTTCATGGCCAACCTGATCGGCCTTCTTGGCATCGTGCTGTTCTTCGGGATCCTGCTCTGGGTGCTCGCCCGGCGTGGAGGTGTGCAGCAGTGACCGCCTCGGTGGTGCTGCTCCTCGCGTCCGTCGTGGTGATGGGCTATCTCCTCTTCGCGATGCTTCACCCGGAGAGGTTCTAAGGAGGGAAGAGCGGTGACGTTTCAAGGGCTCCTGGGCGATGCGCTCTTTCTCCTGGTCCTGACCTTCGCGGCCGTACCCGTGGGCCGCTACATGTATCGCGTTTTTGAAGGACAGCCCACGTTTCTCGACAGGGTCATGGGCAAGCTCGAGCACGGGATCTTCCGGTTGGCCGGGATCGACCCCGAGCAGGGCATGGACTGGCGCGCGTACGCCATGGCCTTCCTGCTGTCGAACCTCGTCATGGCGGTGCTCGTCTACCTCATCCTGATGTTCCAGCAGGATCTGCCCCTGAACCCCGCCCACCTCGGTCCCGTCGCCCCGACCACGGTCTTCAACACGGTCGCGAGCTTCATCACCAACACCAATTGGCAGGTCTACTCTCCCGAGCAGACGCTGAGCAATCTGAGCGAGTTCGCGCTCGAGTTCCTCCAGTTCACGACGCCCGCCGCGGGCATCGTCGTGGCGATCGCCTTCGTCCGCGGTTTCGTGGCGGGACGGCAGGACCTCGGCAACTACTACCGCGACCTCGTACGGGCCATGACGCGCATCCTCCTGCCGATCACCTTCGTCGCCGCCATCGCGCTGATTGCCCTGGGCGTGCCCGACAGCCTGTCGGGTCCCGCAATCGCGCACACCATCACCGGTGCCACGCAGGTGATCGCCCGCGCGCCGGTCGCCGGCTTCGAGGCGATCAAGCAACTCGGCACGAACGGCGGCGGCATCTTCAACGTGAACTCCGCCCACCCCTTCGAGAACCCCGGGCCACTCACGAACCTGATCGAGGAGTTCCTGATGGCGCTCCTGCCGATGGCCCTCGTCTTCACCTTCGGCCACTACATCAAGAACCGGCGCCAGGCCTGGATCATCTACGGCGTCACCATGACGCTCTTGGTGGTGCTGCTGTTGGTCGCCTACAGCTCCGAGGCCGCAGGCAACCCTCTGGTGCACCGACTGCTCGGCGTGGCCGGCCCGAACTGGGAGGGCAAGGAGACGCGGTTCGGTATCAGCGGCAGCACGCTGTTCGCGACGGTCACGACCGCCTTTACGACCGGCGCCGTCAACACCATGCACGACAGCCTGATGCCGCTCGGCGGCTTCGTGACCCTCTTCCAGATGATGCTCAACACGGTGTTCGGCGGCGACGGCGCAGGGCTTCTCAACATCCTGATGTTCGTCGTGATCAGCGTCTTCGTCACCGGACTGATGGTCGGGCGGACGCCCGAGCTCTTCGGCAAGAAGATCGAGGTGCGCGAGGTGACGGCGGCCGCGGCTGCGATGCTCGTGCACCCGTTCATCGTCCTCGGCGCGACCGCCCTTGCGCTTGCGACGGCGGCCGGAAGGGCGGGGGTCTTCAATCCGGCCTACCACGGCCTGTCGGAGGTCGTCTACGCGTTCGCGTCGCCCGCGGCGAACAACGGCAGCGCCTTCGCGGGACTCGGCGCCGCCTCGCCGTTCTACGCGATCAGCACGGGCATCGTGGTGCTGCTCGGCCGCTACGTCTCGATGCTGCTGATGCTCTACATCGCGGGATCGCTGCTGTCGAAGAAGACGGTGCCGGCCTCGACCGGCACGCTGCGCACCGACACCTGGACGTTCGGCTGGATCTACCTCGGCATCGTGCTGATCGTCGGGGCCCTGACGTTCTTCCCGGTGCTGGCGCTTGGACCGATCGCGGAACAGTTGGCCATGTTGGCCGGAAAGGTGTTCTGATCATGGTACGTGGCATCTCCTATCAGGGCGTCTTCCGCCGGGCCCTCGCCGACAGCTTCCGCAAGCTGGACCCAAGGGTGCAGTACAGGAACCCCGTGATGTTCGTCGTGGAGATCGGCACCTTAGTGACGCTGATCATGAGCATCGCTCCAGGCATCTTCGGCCACGCGGCTCCTGGCGCCAGAGGCTACGACGTGCTCGTGACGGTCATCCTCATCGTGACGCTCCTCTTCGCCAACTTCGCCGAAGCCCTGGCCGAGGGGCGCGGCCGCGCGCAGGCGGAGAGCCTCAGGCGCACCAGGACGGAGACAGTCGCGCACCGCATCGACGAACGTGGCCAGCGGCTCGGCGATGTGCCGGCGTCGCAGCTGCAGAAGGGCGACTTCGCGCGCGTCGAGGCGGGCGAGCTGATTCCGGCGGACGGCGAAATCGTCCGGGGCGTCGCTTCGATCGACGAGTCCGCCATCACCGGCGAATCCGCGCCGGTGATCCGCGAGGCCGGCGGGGACTTCTCGTCGGTCACGGGCGGCACGCGCGTGCTCTCGGACTGGATCGAGATGCGGGTCGAGCAGGAGCCCGGGAAGTCGTTCCTCGACCGCATGATCGCCCTCGTCGAGGGGGCGGAACGACAGAAGTCGCCGAACGAACTGGCGCTCACGGTGCTGCTCGCCGCCCTGACGCTGATCTTCCTCATTGTGATCGACACGTTGCCGCCGATGGCCGGCTACCTGCACGCGAACCTCTCCGTGGCCACGTTGATCGCGCTCCTCGTTTGCCTCATCCCGACCACGATCGGGGCGCTCCTGTCGGCCATCGGCATCGCCGGCATGGACCGCGTCATCCGCTTCAACATCATCGCGAAGTCGGGCAGGGCCGTGGAAGCGGCGGGGGACGTCGACACGCTGATCCTCGACAAGACGGGGACGATCACGCTCGGCAACCGCATGGCGGACGCTTTCCTGGCGATGCCCCAGGTCTCCTACGAGGACATGGTCCATGCCGCCCTGCTGGCTTCGGAGCATGACGAGACGCCGGAAGGCAAGTCCATCGTCGTGCTGGCCGAGCGGGAGGGCCAGAAGGTGGCCCCCGGGGAGCTCGAGGGCGCGAATCCGATCGTCTTCTCGGCCGAGACCCGGCGGTCCGGCGTGGTGCTCGGAAGCGGCCGCGAGATCTCGAAGGGCGCGGTCGACGTGATCCGCCGCATGGCCGAAAAGGCCGGCACGCCCATTCCGCCGGAACTGGACGCCGTCACGGAGCGGATCGCGCGTTCGGGCGGCACGCCGCTCGGCGTGATCGAGGATGGCAAGGTGCTCGGCGTCATCCACCTCAAGGACATCATCAAGCCGGGCATGCAGGATCGCTTCGCCGCGCTGCGCCGCATGGGCATCCACACCATCATGGTCACAGGCGACAATCCCCTCACGGCCGCCACCATCGCGCGCGAGGCCGGCGTGGACGACTTCATCGCCGAGGCCAAGCCCGAGGACAAGATGCGGCGCATCCGCGAGGAGCAGGCCGAAGGCAGGCTGGTCGCCATGACCGGCGACGGCACCAACGACGCGCCCGCCCTGGCGCAGGCCGACGTGGGCCTCGCGATGAATTCGGGCACGAGCGCCGCCAAGGAAGCCGGCAACATGGTCGACCTCGACTCCGACCCCACGAAGCTCATCGAGGTCGTGTCGATCGGCAAGCAGCTCCTCATCACACGTGGCGCCATCACCACGTTCTCCATCGCGAACGACGTGGCCAAGTACTTCGCGATCATCCCGGCGATGTTCGTGACGGCGGTGCCGGCCCTGGAGGCGTTGAACGTCATGCACCTGACGTCGCCCCAGAGCGCGATCCTCTCGGCGCTGATCTTCAACGCCCTGATCATCCCGGCGCTGATCCCGCTCGCCCTCAGAGGCGTGCGCTACCGGCCGATGGGCGCCACCCGGATGCTCCAGCGCAACATCCTGGTCTACGGCCTGGGCGGCGTCGTGCTGCCGTTCATTGGCATCAAGCTCATCGACCTCGCGTTGACGGCGCTGGGCCTCGCACGGATCTGAGGAAAGGAGGCGATCACCATGACCCTGAGCATCTGGCGCAATGTCCGACTTGCCGTGACGCTGTTCGTGATCCTGGGCCTGGGCTACTCGCTCGTCCTGGTGGGCATCGGACAGGTCCTCTTCCCGAGCCAGGCGCAGGGCTCCCTGATCGTGCGGCACGGACGGATCGTCGGCTCGAGCCTGATCGGCCAGAACTTCACGGGACCCGGCTACTTCCACGGCCGCCCGTCCGCCACCGTGAACGCGGTCACGGGCAAGCCCGACCCCTACAACGCCGACAACTCCGCGGGCTCGAACCTCGGCCCCACGAACCCCGCCCTGCTCTCGGAGATCAAGGGCAACATCGCAGCGCAGCGCGGGCAGGTATCGGGCGCCATGCCCGGCAACCTGGTCGAGAGCTCGGCGTCCGGCCTCGATCCCGAGATCACCTTGCAGGCGGCCCTCGAGCAGGTGCCGGCCGTCAGCCGGCAGACCGGCGTCCCCGAGGCGACCTTGCGACGGCTCGTGGCGAAGGAGGCGGAAGGGCCGCTCCTCGGCCTGTACGGGCCCTGGCGCGTCAACGTCCTCGAACTGAACCTGGCTCTGCGCCAGATCGCGGGACGATGAGCGACTACCGGCGGCGCACCTCGGAGGAGGTGCTGGCGCAGATCGAACGCCTGCGCCGGGCGCGGCACAAGATCTTCATCGGCGCCGCGGCCGGCGTCGGCAAGACCTTCGCGATGCTCGGCGAGGCGCGCGAGATGCAGAGCCAGGGCATCGATGTCGTCGCGGGCATCATCGATACCCATGACCGGCCCGAGACGGAGGCGCAACTCGAGGGCATCGAGGTCCTGCCGCCGCTCGCGGTGCCGCAAGGCTCGATCGTGCGCAGGGAACTCGATGTCGACGCGGTCATCCGGCGGGCGCCCGACGTGGTGCTGATCGACGAGCTCGCGCACCAGAACGCCCCCGGCATGCGCAACCAAAAGCGCTGGCAGGACGTGCAGGACATCCTTCAGGCCGGCATCAACGTCCACTCCACCTTGAACGTGCAGCACCTGCAGAGCCTCAACGACGTCGTGGCGCAGGTGACGGGCGTGCGCGTGCGCGAGACGGTGCCGGACCAGGTCGTCGCCGAGGCGACGGAGCTCCGCCTGATCGACCTCGCTCCTGAAGCCCTCATCGACCGCCTGAAGCAGGGCAAGGTCTACCCGCCGAGGCAGACGCAGCAGGCGCTCGACAAGTTCTTCCGCCTGGGCAACCTGACGGCCCTGCG
>DAIBJA010000060.1 GCA_027420455.1 Clostridia bacterium
GGGCACCGGCGGGCGGCTCCAGTCCTTGGGGTCCGAATTGTCGCCGGTCTGGGTCGGCACGACAACGGTGCCTTCCGGGCCCAGGACATCGAGCACGGCGAGCACCACGGCCGGTGCGCCCCCTGCGACCCAGCCGACGCTGCGCAGCGAGGAGTGCATGAGCACGAGGTCGCCCGCGTGAAGTCCGAGGTGGCGAAGATCGCGGCCGAGACTCCTGCGGGTTCTGGGCTGCGGCGTTTTGGCGATGACACGGTCTTCTGACATGCGCGTCCCTTCCGTCGGTCGGGCTCGTGGCCGACCTGAACCGAGTATAGCCGAGCAGACGGGCGGCCCGCCCGGGCTGCTGCCGGGGCGGGCCGCGACGGCGCGTGGAGGCGTCCGGACTTCGGCGACTTACCAGGTGAACGTGAGCGGCTGGCTGCTGGCGAAGCCTTCGACGGATGCGGAGACTTGCGCCGAGAAGTCGCTGTCCGGGGTGGTCGATGGGCCATTGAGGTCGGTGCTCACCTGACCGTCGGTGCCCGTAAGGGCAGACGTGGGCGAGAGCTCGAACATCGGGTCCTGGTTCTGGTCGTTGTCGCTGCCCGTCGGCGTCGTCATCGTGAACGTGACTGGCGCATCGTGGATCGGGTTGCCGTTGGCGTCGACCACCGTATAGAAGACGGCGTAGTTTTGGCCGATCGCCACGGTCCGGCCGTCTTGGGGACTCGTGATCCTGATCGGGGCGAGCGCCGGCAGGGCCACGGGTTGTCCGACGGTGGCGGTGGTGGTCAGGTAGAGTTCCACGCCCGTCGAGCCCGGCGGGAGGGAGACGGTGGTGATCGGGCTGCCGCCCGGGGTCTCGGAGAAGGCGGTGGCCAGCGTCAGCAGGTCGACCGTCTGGGGCGAGCTGGCACCGACGCTTGTCGGCATGCCCTTCGCGTCGATCGGCCGCACCCAGACCGGAGTCGGGTCACTGCCCTCGGGAGGAGGCGCCGCGGGCTGCCCATTCTGGTCGAAGAGGGCGATGCCGGTCTCGGGACCCGGCTGCAGCTCGACCACGACCTGCATCTGCTGCTGGACGCCCTTCATCGCGGGCTGGCTGAGATCCGAGGCGGTGAAGGTCATGGTTTGCGGGCTGGTGGCCCTTTCGGTCCAGCTGGCCGAGCCGTTCTGCAGCGCCTCGAAACCGCCGTTCCAGAGACTCAACACGTCGGGTGACGTGGCCGGGTTGCCGTTCGCGTCGAACGCCTGGACGCGCACGTCGCTGGTGTCGCCCACCTGCGCGATGCTGGAGCTGCCCGACGTGGCGTCGACGACGGACATCTTGAGCGTCCTGACGTCCGAGGAAATGTCGATCCGGGCGCTGCCCGACGGAGGCGCCGTCGCGGTCGCGCCGACGGGCAGGATGGCGTCGACCTGTCCCTGGCCGGGGGTGCCACTCGCCAGGAATGTCGTCGAGGCGCTGGGGCCCCAGTCGCGCAGGCTGCCCCACTGGAACTGCGGCGGATTGCCTACGGTGTACGAGGGAGAAACGACCCGCCAGTCGACGGTGACCGGGTAGACTTTGCCGGTTGCGTCCTTGACATAGGCCCGCAGGTCGGTCGCGCCGCCAGGCTGGAGGTTCGGGCTGACGGCCCGTACGATGACCTGCAGCGGCTGCTGCACCACCGGCACCTGGACCTTCGCGGTGGCCATGCCCGAACGCAGGGTGACGGTCGCGAGCTCGGAGCCCGTGGTCGCCAGCTCGACGCTCGTTCCGGACAGCGCCGGGTAGGTGGTGACGTTGCCTTTCGTGACCGGACCAACCGTGACATCCTTCACCGAGACGCCCGGACTCGCCGTGGCGTCGATCGTTGCGTTCGTCTCATAGCCCTGGCGGTCGAACGGCAGGGCCATGAACGCGGAACAGGCGGTGCAGTTCGTCGAGACCGGCTCGATCGTGGTGGTGCCGATGTAGGCGGGGACGCCGGGCGTGTGCGGGTGCTCGATGGCCGACAGGACCTGCGCCTGCACGCGGGAAAGGAGCGCGGCGCTCGCCTCGGGCGTGATGGGTGCGTCGATCCGCAGCGCTCCGCTCGACGGTGGCAAGAGGCCGAGGGTCAGCGCCTCCGCGACGAAGCCGCGCTCGTCGGGCGCCATCGCGGCCGTATCTGCGAAGGGCAGTTTCTCGCCCTGGAGCCCCTGCGCCAGCATGCGGGCGTACTGCGGGCCCTTGGGCGAATCCCCCAGCGCATCCGCCGGGTACATCGCGGACTCGGTCGCGATGTCCGCGAGCTGCAGCGCCTGCGCGAGGCTGATGGGCTGATCGGGCTGCAGGGCCGCGCCGAGGGCAAAGGAAGTGTCACCGACCCACTGGTACGAGCCCGGATAGGCCACAATGCCCTGCACCCAGTCCTGCTCCTCGGCCTGTTCGATGTAGTAGATTCCAGGCGTCCCGTCCGGCACGTCGCCGAGGGTCGAAACGGTCCGGTCGGTCTTGAGGATGTACGGCAGCTGCCCTGCGGCCAGCGTCAGGTCGTAGACGAAAGCGGCGCGGCCCACGGTACCCGGGCTGGCCGCCCAGGGCGCTTTGCCCTGCACCGCCAACGCCCTCTGCAGGACGGTGTCGACGTCGAACGCGGTGGCGGGAGCGTTCGGGCCGAGCAGGCCGTTCGGGCCGACCGGCAGCAGGTCGAGCTTGGCCGCCTGGTCCACCGCGCCCCGATACTGGGCGGGGATCAGAGCGTCGTCCCGGTAGGGCGAGGGGGCGTTCGAGAGGGCCGTCGCGGCGTCGCTGTCCCCCAAAGCCGCCACAACGACGCTCAGCAACTCCGCGCGGCTGATCTTGGTCGATACCGTGGTCGTCGTTCTCGGCAACCAACCTTTCTGCACCGCGTCCCAGAGCCACGAGACGCGCGTGTCGGCGGCGTTGTTCAAGGGATCCACGGTGACCGGCGGGGGGGTGGGGTCGAAAGTCACGCCGATGGCGTAGACGGCGTTGTCCAGCGTGACGGCAGGCACGCGTGCAGCCTGCAGGAAGGTGGTCGAGGGGCGCTTTCCCTGCTCGTAGCCCAGCAGCTGCCGGATCGCGTCCCCTGCCTGGGCCGGAGTGAAGGTGACGGCGGGGCCGAACGTGCCGTTCGTGAAGCCGTTCAGGATGCCGATCTTGTGCGCCTCGTCCACGTCACCCCACGCCCAGGCGCCGATGGTGCCGGCGTCAACAAAGAACGGCCGGTACGCAAGGAGCGCCCCCGCGGCCTGAGAGAGGCCAAGGGCGTTGATCTCGATCTTCGCCACCTGCTCGCGCGTCAGCGGGGCTCGTGGCCCGAAGCTGTGCGGCCCCGTACCCGAGATCCAACCAGCGGCGTAGGCGGCCGAGATCTCTTCCTGACACGCGGTCGAGGTGGAGCCGAGGTCGGTGAAGGGACTGCCCGACACCGGCTTTGGTGCCAGGTGCAGCGCGTCCGCCAAGGCGCAGGTGAATGCCGCTCTGGTCTCGGGAAGCGGGTTGGAGCCTGCCGCCACATGCGCAGTGGACAGCATGGGTATCAACGAAATGATCGATGCCGCAACAATAGCTTTCTTTGCCATGGACGAAAGGGACACGCCATCACTCCCAGCCCGGTAGATTGGCTGAGTTCGTTCAGTTACCTCTATGAAATATTTGCCTACAGAGCGACTACACCGGATGGGTTAATGTGTTTACGGTGTCGCATTGCGAGGGAGATGTCGGTAATACTTTCTCACCCAAACTGTTTTGGACATCGCTCCTGAAAACGTGTTCGACAATTCAGCGCTGCGGCGGATGTACCAGCCTAACCGTGGCCGCAAATGGGGCCACAAGACGTCTTCCCGATGCCCGTCGGTCGCAAGAGCGGCGGGCGGGTACGGACACAGGGCCTGCGCTAGGCGACAGGCCGTCCTGAGACGCTCATCGCGCGTGGCATGGTGGTGAAGGTTGCATGCGGGCAGCGCCGGTGGTTCGAGCGACTTCCGCAGGGTGCCCAGGCGCCAACGGCGAAACGACCATCAGGTGGAGACAGAATGGGGGGTGCGCAACGACAGATCCCAGCGGCCACGGGGGACGACTGCTCGCGGTCATGCGTCGGCTGATGGCGCGCAGGCGCCACCGGTTCTCCTTTGGCAGAACGGCGCGCACGCTCCTTGTCGTCGGTGTGATGATCGTGGTCGGCGCAGCGCTGTTCCAGTGGTCCCAACACACGAGTTTTGTCACCGCACTCTACTGGACCATCACGACGGTGACCACGGTGGGGTACGGCGACGTCACCGCCACCAACCCCACCTCGCGCATCGTGGCGATGGTGCTGATGATCGTGGCGGTTCCTGTCCTGGGTCTGCTCCTGGCCGATACCGCGTCCGGGTTCGTCGAAGGACGCCTGCGAAGGATGCTGGGAATGAGCGCGAAAGTCATGCCGAACGGTTATGTGCTGGTGCTGGGATGGTCGCCGACGGCCAGGATCGCTGTTGACGACCTGCTCGGGCGAAACCGGCACGTGATGGTGGTGGCCGACGTCGATGCGCTCGGTATCGACCACCCCCACCTGCAGTTCCTTCATGACGATCCGGCAGACGAGAACACTCTGGCCCGCGTCGACCTACGGAAAGCTGCCGCGGCTCTCCTCTGCCATGACCACGATGGCGACATCCTGATCTCTGCCCTGGCGTTGCGCAACCTGGCGCCAAAGCTCACCATCACGGCCGTTCCAGCCCGCCGCAATACGGCCGCGGCCCTGGCGGAGCTTGGTCTGTTGTCGAGCTTTCCCGGTGACGACCTCGTAGGGCACGTGCTGTCGCGCTCTGCGCAGTCCCCGCATGCCGGTCCTCTGCTCTGGCAGTTGGTGCGCGATGAGGATCACCGCATCGCAGAGGAAGACCCGAACAGCGATGAAGTGGGCCAGAGCATCGAGCAGGTGCGTTCCCGTCGGGCCCTGCGAGGAGAGGTGGTGCTCGGGGTGCTCGCGGCGGGGACGGTGCGCTTCGCTCTGGATCAGGAGCAGGTCCAAGCGGGCAGTCGACTGTTGATCCTGCGCCGCGCCTGAGACCCATGCAATAGCTGAACGCCGCGAGGCATCGCTTCGCGGCGTTCTCCTTCATCCTCGAGGGCCGTTGTCGCCGTGGGCGGCGCTGAGAACAGGCGTTGGCTCTCAGCGGCCGTGCGCGAGCCGCCAGCGCAATCCCTTCACCATGAGCATCTGCACGCCGTCGTCGATCTGCAGCCGCTCAGGGTTCAACCGTCGCATCACGTCCCAAATCTTCCGGCTCGGGCCCGTCGCATACGTCTCGGCGTAGAGTGCGAAACGTTCGACGAAGTCAGGCGTAGCCGGCATCTTGAGCGCTTGCGCGAACAGATCAATCCAATCGCCAACGACCGCCTGCAGATCTGGATGCTCAGGAGACGCGTCCCGCTCGTACAGCAGGCGGGCGCGTTCGGTCAGAGCGTTCATGGACGCGGCCCACACGTTCGGCAACGCAGACGACGACTGCACCATGCTCCAGAAGGGCCTCATGACGTCGCGCAGATCTGCCTGGTACGCAGGATCCGAGAGGAGTTCCTTGAGTTCGCTCCACGCCTTGGCCTGCTCCGCGCTGAGTTCGTCCGGCAGGATGTCGCGCACCTGACGAAGGTATGCCTCGCGCCATTCGTCCGGTGCGCCTGCCATCATGGTGCTGGTCCAGTTTTCCGTGACCCAGTGCTCCCGTTCTTCGCGACTCATCTGCATCGCCTCCAGGACTGTGCTGAGGTGGTGCAAGGACTCCTGCCCCCAGATGCTCTCAGGTACCCGATCCAGCAGGGAGCGCGCGCGGTCCAGCCGACGGATCTGCATGTCAAGGGCTGCCCGTTGCATTCGAACGACAGCGGTGAGATCGAGAGACCTCTCCAGGACTTTGCGGATCTCCGGCAGCCCAAACTCGAGATTGCGGAGGATGCGCACGAGCCCAAGGCGCCAGAGGTCCTCCGCCGAGTAGAGTCGGTATCCGGCATCCGACACGACGGTCGGACGGACGATGCCCTCGTTCGCGTAATGCCGGATCGCCTTGACCGAGAGCCCGGTGCGTCGCGATGCTTCGCCAATGCTGAAATGGCCGTCGATCATCCGGGCACCACCTTTGACTTGGACGATACTGTCTCCCCCAAGGGGAGAGTCAAGCAAGCTGGGTGATTCCCTTAGCTGCGGTCTGAGAAGCCACGCCGGTCGGTTCGGTTCCGCGTGGCGTCGCTGTCTCAGCCCCCTTTCTGTCAGGGCAGGTGGGTCATCGTGCGAACGATGCAAAGCCTAAAGTGGCCAGGGCGCGCTCAAAGCGCATCCTGGCCAAACGGGACAACCTGGGCTTGCACGTGCTACAGCTGTGCCTTCAGCAGAAATGAGTCCGAGTTCGAAACCGATTCTTGGCCGACCGCTGTTAGACATGGCGGTGCGTGATCGGCCCCGCTTCGTGGCGCAGAACCCGAATGCAGGCCGGAAGTGCAGCCGCCATCCAATAACGTGTCCGAGAGTGCACAGCCGAGGTACCGTATCATCTATCCTTTGTCAGAACAGTCGAGGCGTCGACGCGTGGGGCCACTGCGAGCACAAGGCACGTTGCCGCCAGGAAGACGGCCGCCGGGAGCACAAGAGGAAAATACCAGAGCAAACTTACGGCAGCAGCTAGGGTGACAACGCCGAACGCCCGTAGATCCCGACTCCTATAGCCGTATACGAGCAGTGCAATCGCGACCAATGACGCGAGAAAGAAGATCTGCCAATGAGGCCAGTTGCCAGAGTCTCCGAACTCGAAAAGACCCACTCGGATCGTTCCCAGCAAGGCGAGTGCGTATAGGACCTTGAACACCGCCTCACGCCGAGGAGACGTCCGGGGAGCTAACCACTTCGCCGCCGATGGAGAGGTCGCCGGAACACCATCGATTAGAGCGCCAACATCTGTGTCCAACGCTCGGGAGACTGCTTGCAACGTGGCGAATGAGGTCTGCCCGGTTCGTTCGAGACGTTGGATCGTTCGCACGTCCACGCCTGCATTCGCGGCAAGTTCCGCTTGCGACCACGCTCTGCGCGTACGTTCCTGTCTGATGAATGAACCGCTTATCAGCACCAGAGCCCACCTCGATCAAAACGTACATCGAAGCAGCGACAGCCGCAACGACGCGAAGGCGACACTCTGACGACACGGAGCGATGTGAGCGCCGCCCAGCCAACGCGGGCAACGAGGCTGATCAGTTGGTCCGGCGTCATCTCAGAGCGCGGGCGTGTACAAGGACAACAGCGCATACTGTCCACCCGCGCTCACCGGTTCGCACGTGCCGCTGGACTGTCGTAGCTCGACATCGCCGTTTCCTGTCGGCCGAGATTACGTCTTTCCTGGCGTCGGTCATGCCGCCTTAAGACATGCACCCTGCACAGCATAAAGTGGCCAGGACACGCTCAAAGCATATCCTGGCCGAACGGGGCAACTTATGTTGGCAGGAACAACAGCGCCCCGCGAACCTATAACGAAATGGCGCCCCAGGGAGGATTCGAACCCCCGGCACTCCGGGTAGAAGCCGGATGCTCTGACCGCTGAGCTACTGGGGCCGCAAATTGGAGCGGGTGATGGGAATCGAACCCACGTGTGAAGCTTGGAAGGCTTCCGCTCTACCATTGAGCTACACCCGCAAAACTGGTCGGAGCGGCGAGATTCGAACTCGCGACCCCTTGGTCCCAAACCAAGTGCGCTACCGCTGCGCCACGCCCCGTTGCGCGCGCTTAAGCATAGCGCATGGCGGCTCCGGACCGCAACGGCCTGACGTGGTCGTCCCGAGGCGACAAGGCGCGTCGCGAGGCGTCCGCACGCGCAGGGACACGCAAGACGGGTGCCCTGCGCGGCGGTACGATAGACGCAGATCCCTGGGATTTGGAGGCGTCGCCATGCACGAGACGGTGACCGTCCACTATCCGCCAGGCTACGGCCTGCATCTCTTCGGCGCGGTCATTCCCATTTTCCCCGCGCCGGTTCTCTGGGTCATGGCCGCGGTGGACCTCGCAGCCATATTCCTGCTCTGGCGTCGCCCGCGCCTCTGGCCCTGGCTGGTGCCGAGCCTGATCGTCAGCGCCTACCTGACGATGGTCGGCCTCTTCTCGATCGGGCCGATCTACTTCATCCTCTTCTGGGTGCAGCTCGTCGCGCTCGTACGGCACATCCTGGCCCTGCGACGTCAGCGCTACGCCAGGATGCCGTAAGCGGGCGTGCCCTGGGGACTAGCCCCGGTTTTGCGGCAGGTAGGGAGCGATCGTGTGCGCGAGGAGCGGCAACGGCATGGACTGCAGCCAGACGCTGCCGGGACCGCGCAGGCGCGCCAGGAAGAAACCGTCTCCACCGAAAAGCATGTTGCGCACGCCCGGCAGCGTCGTAATGTCGAACGAGACGCGCCCTTCGAACATGCCGACGTGCCCGGGCTGAACAAGAATCTCCTCGCCGTCGGCGAGGTCGCGCTTCACGATCTCCCCCGACAGGTCGATGAAGGCCGTCGCGTCGCCTGCGAGACGCTGCAGGACGAAGCCCGTCCCGCCGAACACCCCTGCGCCGAGCGAGCGCTGGAAGCCCACCGAGAGCTCAATACCCTCCGTGGCGCAAAGGAAGCCGTGCTCGTGCACGAAGTATTCCTGGCCAGCGAGATCGAGCTCCACGATCTGCCCGGGTGCCCGTGCCGCGAAGGCGACCATGCCTTCCTTGCCGGTCGGGGTGAACTCGGTGAGAAACAGGGTTCCGCCGCCGGCCATGCGGCGCAACGCGCCGAGCATGCCTCCGGTGGCGCGGGTCTGCATCTGCATCTGCTGCATCCAGGAGAGCCGCCCGGATTCGGCGACGATCTTCTCGCCGCCGCCAAGCGCGATCTCGAGCACCTGCAACGTGGTTCCGGTCAGCTGGTGGCGCATGCTGAGTCCTCCTTCAAGTCTCCTGCCACTGGCGAGGCCCGCTCCAGACGCGGAGCGGGCCTCTGCTCTTGCGATGCCTAGAGCGCGAGCGAGCCCATCGGGTCCCAGGGCTGCAACTCGATCGGCTCCTGCGAGAGAGCTGCCTGGAGTTCCTCGGGCAGGTAGCTGCGGCGCACGACGACCTGGTACATGTAGACGTCGAACCAGTCGTCGTCCATCACGAAGTAGCCCTTCTGGCCGTTGTCGGTGCCCCAGCTGTTCTCGACCCGCCAGCGGTTGGGCCGGCCGTCGACGATGTTGATGCCGGTGAAGACCATGGCGTGGGTCATCAGGCTCTCGCCGTAGTCGAGCCGCTCCGCCTTGGTCATGTCGAGCGGCATGCCCATGACCGACTCGTAGTCGTAGAGGTCCGACGCCATGATGCCGGCCTCGCGGTCCTGCATCTTGCCGACGTCGCAGCCGAACCAGACGGCCTCGCCGTCGACCAGTTGCGCCATGGCCGCCTGCCGCAGCACCTCGGACTCGACGTTGAGGTAGAGCACGCTGCGACCGCCCTTGACGTTGCCGAGGTACTTGACGGTGAAGGTGCGCCCGTACGGCTTGTCGGCCGTCGGCGCGTTGATCACGCTGACATACTCCCTGAGGTCCATGCCGACGTGGCGGCGGAAGAACTCGAGCGGCGTGATCCCCGCCTCGCGGTGGAACGCCTGGTCCTTGTCGCGGTACTCGAAGTCGAACTGGGTGGGCGGCTCGCCGAGGAACGTCACGAGCGCGACATAGAACTCGGAGAGCATACGCTCCTTCTCCTGCCGCAGGGCGCCCGTGGCCAGGCCCTGCGCGTGCAGGCCGCGCAGCCGCGCCGCGTCCTCGCGCAGCTTGGCCGTGAGGAGGCTGTTCATGCCGCGAGACTGGCTGGAGTGGAAGGACTCCGGCATGATCCACTTCGGCACGACGCCGTACTTCTCGACGAGGTTCACGAACATGTCCCACTGCCCACCGTCGTTCAGGGGAGCGGACAGGAGCCACGCGACAAGGCGGCCGTCCAGCGGCTCGTCAAGGGTCTCAAGGATGCTCTCGAGGAAGTAGTTCGCCTTCTCGAACTTGTCCCAGAACATCTGGTAGGCCTGGCTCAGCTCGAACTCCTCGAGGCCCAGCTTTTGCATTACCGGGATGCGCAGGGTGTTGAGCCCCGCGAACATCCAGCAGCGCCCGCTCTGCTTCTGGTTCGTGATCGGGCCGCCCTTGACCATGTGCGAGAACGTGTGCTGCATGGACCAGACCCGGTCCTGGTTGAGCGCCACGGCGGCGACCCCGTTCTTGCGCACCGCGTTCGCGAGCGTGCGCTGTCCGGGATTCTGGGCAAAGCGGTCCCGGCATGTGGCGAGAAACTCGGGCGTGATGGCCGCCCGCTGGTCGAGCTCCACACTCATCGCGCGGTGATCCCTCCTGTTCCGCTGCGGCGCCAAAACACCGTGCAGCAGATGCGATGGCACCATCATAGCGCATCAGGAGGCGAGGCGACGGGCATGCTAGCGGTTTGCGCCCGTTCAGAGCAAGGCGAGCAGTCCGATGCCGGCGACCGTGAGAAGCGTCGCCAAGGCCAGCCGACGTCGCTCGCGCCGCGCGTCGAACTCATGCAGCCAGTAGAGGCCGGCGGCCAGGGCGACGAAGGTGTTGAGCTGCGTCAGCGGCCACGCGACCGAAAGCCCGATGAGACGCGTGGCCGGGGTGCCGAAGAGGACGCCGAGGGCCAGCAGCACCCCGGCGAGGAGACCGAGCCAACTGTCCCGACCCGACCACCTCGGGGATCCGACGACGAGGCGCGGCGCCAGAAGGCCCACGAGTGTGCCGATGCCCATGCCGAGGTAGCCAAGCCCAGATCCGAGCGGCAGCGAAAGCCGCAGCGGCACGAGATAGAAGCCGAAGCATGCCGCCGACAGGAAGGCCAGCGCGAAGCCGGCCGCCTGCCTGCGCGCGCTCCCGCCTGCGGAGTCTGCCTGGGGTGCGCCGACGCCACCGATGAGGTAGGCGCCGACGGCGATCATCAGGCTGCCCGCTACGAGCTGCGCGACGACCAGGAGACCCGCCGAACGGTATTCCGCCAGGATCGTGAGACCGAAGAGCGTGCCGAAGACGCCCGCAAGGTTCTTCACAGGGGTCGCGCGCGTAAGGCCGAGCCGGTCGACGGCGAGGACGAAGAGATGGGTCGCGAGGGCGAAGACGAGACCGCTCAGCAGGGCGAGCAGGAAGCCGCGCAGGACGAACTCTCCGGAGCCGCCGATCAGGGGCACGGCGAGCGTCGCCGCGATGCCGATGCCCATGTAGGTGGAGAAGTCCCAGGACGATGACGTAGAAAACCGCCGCGGCACCATATAGAGTCCGAAGGCCAGTGCGGCGAGCAAGGCAAGTCCGAAGCCCAAGACGCGCATCGGACAACCCCCCTTGAGGCGGGCCCTAGGCATCATAGCATTTGGCAGGAGCGTTGGCGCGGGAGGCGAATCGCCACTTCGGAGGCGATCGGCGTGGAAGCCTTTCGGGACGAAGGCAGCGACAGTGCCCGGCTCGAGCGCCTGCGGGGAGACCTGCCGGCGCTCGAACGCGAGGTCTACCTGAACAACGGCACGTTCGGGCCGCTGCCGCGCAGCAGTGGCGAAGCCATGCGGGCGACGCTGGAGCACGAAGTGGGCATGGGCCGCATCGGGTCGGACTATTACCGGCACAGCCAGGAACTGCGCGAGCAGGCGCGCTCCCTGCTCGCGGGGCGCTTCGGCGCCGCGGTCGATGAGATCGCCCTGACGCCGCGCACGACGGACGGTCTCGACATCGCGCTCTGGGGCATCGCCTGGCAGCGCGGCGACGAGATCCTGACGACGCGCGACGAGCATCCGGGCCTTCTGATGCCGCTCGCCGCGCTGGCGAGGCGCACCGGTGTGCGGGTGTCCTTTGTCGACACACCGGAGGAGCCTGGCGCGAGGGGTTGGCTGGACGCCTTCGCGTCGCGCCAGACGCCGCAGACCAAGGCCCTCGCCTTCTCGCACGTGCTCTGGACGAACGGCGAGGTGCTGCCGCTTGAGGAGCTCGGGCAGTGGGCGCGCGGGGCGGGCCTGCTTACCGTGGTGGACGCGGCGCAGGCGGCAGGTGCGATGGCGGTGGACCTGCGGCGCAGCCAGGTGGATTTCTACGCGCTGCCCGGACAGAAGTGGCTGCTGGGACCGGAAGGAACCGGCGCCCTCTACGTGGCCGAAACCAGGCATGCCAAGTGCCAGCCGACGTTCGTCGGTTACCTTTCGGGCACCCTGAGCGACAACCACGCTGCCCACTTCCAGCCTGCGGCCGGGGCCAGACGCTACGAGATCGGCTCGCCCTCCCAAACCCAGCTTGCGGGACTCGTGGCGAGCCTGCGCTGGCAGGAGGACGAAGGCCCCAACTGGGCGACCGAGCGCATCGGCAGGCTCGGCAAGGAGCTGGCTGGGGCCCTGGCTGGCCTGCGGGGCGTCGAGCTGCGCACGCGCGTCGCGGAGCGCATGTCGGGGATCGTCTCGTTCGAGGTGCGAGGGAAGAGCGCGGAGGACGTCTCGGCCGAACTCGCAAGGCGCGGTTTCAGGGTGCGTCATCTGCCGCCGCCCCACAGCGCGGTGCGCGTCTCCTGCGGCTTCTACACGCTGCGCGACGAACTTAGCCGCTTCGTTGAGGCGGTCCGGGAGGTCGCGAGCGCGTAGGCACGGTTCAGGTCTCTTTTTGGTCCAGGCCCTCGCCGAGGCCGAACGCCCGGTGCAGGGCCTGGAGACTTCTTTGCCCGTCCTCGCGGCGCACAAGGCAGGAGATCTTGATCTCCGACGTGCTGATGGCGATGATGTTGACCCCTTCGTCCGCGAGCGTGCGGAACACCCGGCTGGCGACGCCCGGGCGCGAAACCATGCCCGCTCCGACCAGCGAAACCTTGGCGACCTCCGCGTCGCGCGACACGTGTCCGCCGCCGAGCCGCTCGACCGCCGCCCTGGCGATCTCCTCCGCGGGCAGGGCGTCCTCTTCCGACACGGTGAAGGCGATGTCGGTCCGGCCTTCGTGGCTGGGGCTCTGCACGATCACGTCGACGTTGATCGGCCCCTCCGCCAGGGCGCCGAAGATCTGCGCGGCGATGCCCGGACGGTCGGGGACGCGCTCGCAGAGGATGCGCGCGACGCTGCGGTCGAGCGCGGTCCCCGTGACCGGCTGGATCCGTTCCGTGCCGGTGACGGCGAGCACCTTCGTACCGGGGCCGTCCCTAAACGTGGAACGGGCCCGCACTTCGACGCCGTGCCGCCAGGCATGCTCCACCGCCCGAGCCTGCAGGACCTGCGCGCCGAGCGCGGCGAGTTCCATCATCTCGTCGTAGCTGATCGCCTCCATGCGCTGCGCATCGGGGACGATGCGGGGATCCGCCGTGTAGACGCCGTCGACATCGGAGAAGATCTCGCAGGTGCCGCCGAGGCTCGCGGCCAGAGCTACCGCGGTGAGATCGGAGCCGCCGCGCCCCAGCGTCGTCACGTCGCCGAGGTCGTTCAGGCCCTGGAATCCGGCGACCACCACGACATGGCCCGCCGCCAGCAGACGGCGGATGCGCTCCGGCGCAATGCCGTGGATGCGCGCCCGGCGGTGGCTCGGGTCGGTGGCGATGCCGGCCTGCCAGCCCGTCAGGGAGACGGCGGATACGCCGAAGGTGCCGAGCGTCGCCGCGACCAGCGCCGCCGACTGCTGTTCGCCGGTCGCGAGCAGCATATCGACCTCGCGCGCGGGAGGATTCGGAGCGACCTCGTGAAGGCGGGCGAGAAGCTCGTCCGTCGTGTCGCCCTGGGCCGAGACGACGGCGACCACCGCTTCGCCCCGGCGGCTGCGCTGCGCGATGCGCTCGGCCACGACGCGGACGCGCTCGGGCGTCGCAAGCGAAGAGCCGCCAAACTTCATCACGACCGGGGACTCGCGGGACCCTTCGCTCATGGGGCAATCCCCCCTCGGCAGGCGATATTGGGCCGAATCGTACGGCAGGCCGGCGCTCCTGTCAACGTGCACGTCCGGCCCCAAAAAGGAGGCGCCCGCCGCTGCCGCGGGCGGGCGCCTCGCCTGCGTGGCTCTAGCCCGCGACGCCCGGCTCCGTCATGGTGCGCAGATCCAGGACCCGGTCGGCCTGCTCGGCCGTGAGGAGACCCTGCTCCACGACGAGATCCCGCACGCTGCGGCCAGAGGCATTCGCTTCTTTCTGAAGTTCCGCGGCCTTGGCGTAGCCGACGTAGGGCGCCACGGCGGTCGAGAGCGCCCCCGACCCTTCGAGAAGCCGCAGGCTGCGCTCGCCGTCGACCTTGATGCCCACGACGCAGCGGGTGCGGAACGTCTCGCAGGCGCTGCCCAGGATGAGCAGGGACTCCACGAGGCGGTCCGCGACGATCGGCATCATCACGTTGAGCTCGAGCTGGCCATACTGTGCAGCCGTGGCGATCGTGGCGTGGCCGCCGATCACGTCGAGGGCCACCATGTTGACCATCTCGGGGATGGACGGGTTGACCTTTCCCGGCATGATCGAGGAGCCCGGCTGGACGGCGGGCAGCTGAACCTCGCCGATGCCCGCGTGCGGGCCGGACGACAGGAGCCGGAGATCGGAGGCGATGCGGGAGAGCTCGATCGCCAGTACCTGCAGCCCCGAGGAGAAGAACACGAAGTCGCCCAGACTCTGCGTGATGCGGAAGCGGTTGCGCGGCGGCCTGAACGGCAGGCCAAGCTTGCGCGCGAGCTCTGCGGCGCCGGCCTCGGGGTAGCCCGGTTCCGCGTTCAGGCCCGTGCCGTTCGCCGTGGCGCCCATGTTGAGCTCATAGATGTAGCGGACGGCGTCGTCGGTCTGCTCGACGGCCTGGCGCAGCGCGTCCGCGTAGCCGGAGAACTCCTGGCCGTAACGGATGGGCACGGCGTCCTGCAGGTGCGTTCGGCCGGTCTTGAGCACGTCGTCCGTGCGCCTGGCGAGGTCCGCGAAGGCGTCGGCGAGGGCGAGCGCCTCCTGGCGGGTCTTGTGCCAGAGGACCGCGGCGGCGACGCGCATGGTGGTCGGGAAGATGTCGTTCGTCGACTGACCCATGTTGACGTGGTCGTGGGCGGAGACCTTGTGGTCACCCGGCTTGCCGCCGAGATGCAGGCTCGCGAGGCTCCCTAGCACCTCGTTCATATTCATGTTGAAGGAGGTGCCCGCGCCGGCCTGGTAGACGTCGACGATGAACTGATCGAGGTGCTTGCCCGCGATCACCTGGTCGGCGGCCCAGACGATGGCGTCGACGATCGCCCGATCGAGGCGACCCGTCGCCCCGTGGGCGATGGCCGCGGCGCGCTTCACCTCCGCGCCAGCGGCCAGGAACTGCGGGCGGGGCAGCCGCCCGCTGATCGGAAAGTTTTCGTGGGAGCGCTGCGCGTGCGCTCCCCAGAGGGCCCCGTCAGGGATCGAGACCTCACCCAGGGCGTCACGTTCGATGCGCGGCATATCGACACTCCTTTGCGGATGTGGGAAGCGTTTGCCCAAAGCCACGAAAAGTATAGCAGAGGAGCCCGCAAGGGCCCGGTGCGACCCGACCCCGGGGAGGGGGTCGGGCCGATCGCAGCGAAAGCCCCTGCGACCAGACGGCGCGCAGGCGCGAAAGGGGGCAGCCGGGACGGCCTCACCGTCCCGCGACACTTGGAGATCCTTGTCTTTGCCAGCGAAACGGAAAGTTACGTGCAGGCCCTCAAGAAAGTCGCCCCGCAGGCCGAGATTTTTGGCGCCCAAACCCTGACCGAGGCCGAACCCCATCTCGAGGCGGAGATCGTCTTCGCCTGGGGACTGCCGCCGGCCGTCCTTGCGCGGATGTCCCGGCTGCGCTGGGTGCAGTGGCTCGGCGCCGGCGTCGACCTGATCGTCCGCCAGACGCCGGAGGACGTCATCCTGACGCGGGTGGTGGGGGCGTTCTCGACCGTCATGAGCGAACACGTCTTCGCCTACCTCTTGGCGCTCAGGCGCGGCCTCTTCGACATGCGCGCACTGCAGCGCGAGCACATCTGGCGGAGGGTGGTCGGCACGTCGCTCGCCGGGCAGCGCCTGGGCGTCGCGGGACTGGGATCGATCGGTGCCGAGGTGGCGCGCCTCGGCCGCGCCTTCGGCATGGAGGTCTGGGGCCTCAGCCGCACCGATCGCGGCCGCGACGTCTGCGACCGGCACTTCCTGCCGAGCGCGATGCGCGAGTTCGCGGCGGGGGTCGATGCGCTCGTTCTCGTATTGCCGGCGACGCCCGAGACGACCGGCATCGTCGACGCGGAGGTGCTCTCCGGCATGCGGGAGGGATCGATCCTCGTCAACGTGGGACGCGGAAACGCCATCGTGGAGCGCGACCTGATCGCGGCTCTCCGGCGGGGGAGGCCGGCCATGGCGCAGCTCGACGTGTTCGAGCGCGAGCCCCTGCCGCCTGAGAGCCCGCTTTGGGACCTGCCGAACTGCTACATCTCGTCGCACTGCTCAGGCCCAAGCGAGCCGCGGCTCGTGCAGGCGTTCGCCTCCGAGAACCTGCGCCGCTACCTGCATGGCGAGCCGCTGGTGGGGGTCGTCGACCGCGAGCGCGGCTACTGAATCGGACGGGGAAATCTGCCGAAGGCGAGAGGGACCGCCGCCCGGACGTGCCGCGGTCCCTCTCGGCCCTCTGCTCGCGTGGCCGCGTCAGGTCAGGACGCGCGCCGCAGCAGCCACCACTTGCGCAGCGCGACCAGGGCCCAGACGGCCTCCACCACGCCGAAGGGCCAGGTGCCCGCAAGCCATCCGTACAGGGACGAGCCGAGGCACGCGACGCCGAAGGCGAACGTGAACCAGTGCGAACGCGATTCAAGGCCGTAGAAGACCATCATGAGGGTCACGACGAGCGCGCCGTAGGCGGTCAGCATGCCACACCTCCGCAGCTATTCCGGTGCGTTGGGTTGAACGAGCCGAGGGACCCAGCCGTCGAGTCGAACCTTATGCGGGCGCTCGCTAGTTTTCCTGCTGTGGGGTCCCGTCGACGATGGCGGCCAGACGGCGCCATACGGCCGTCAGCCGGACAAGTTCCTCCTTGTGCGCGATCGTCAGCGTCCGCAGCACGTCCTCTCCTTGCGGCGTCAGCTTCACCTCGACGACGCGGTGATCGGTGGCGGAGTGCCTGCGGGCGACCAGGCCCAGGCCCGCCATGCGGTCGACCAGTCCGACAACCGTATGGTGGCGGAGCTGCAGATGCTCCGCGATCTCCTTGATCGTCGCGTAGTCGCGGCCCGGTGTTCCCATGATCGTCAGCAGCAGCTGATGCTGCTGCGGCGTCAGCCCGACGGCGCGGGCCGCATCCTCGCTGAAGCGCAGAAACCGTCTGAGCTCGCCGCGAAAGGCGGCCAAGGTCTCGTAGTCGTGCTTCGTTACCGATCTCCTCGCCACGGTTGCCCCTCCTTGTGGCTGATGATCCTGATGTTCGACGCACCTAAAAGCATCGTAATACGATATAATCTTACCACGACGAAGGAGCGCGATCACATGCAAGGCACGCGAAGGATTCTTCACGAAGCCCGCCGGCTGCGCGGCGACTACCGCACCGACGCGAGGCGGCTTCTCCTGCTCTCCGCCTGGTCGGTGGCGGTAGGCCTGATCGGAGGTTTCGCCGCCATCGTCCTCTTGCGGCTGATCGCGCTGATCACGCACCTGGCCTACACAGGCTCTGTTGGCTGGTCCCTGAGCGCTCCCGATCCGCGGCATTGGGGCTGGCCGTCCATCCTCATCCCGGCGGTGGGGGGTCTTCTGGTTGGACTCATCGCCCGCTTCGGCACGGACAAGATCCGCGGGCACGGCATCCCGGAAGCGATCCAGACCATCCTCGAGGATCGCAGCGTCATGGATGGGAAGGTGGCGGTGCTGAAACCGCTTGCGTCGGCGGTGACGATCGGCACGGGTGGCCCGTTCGGGGCCGAGGGCCCGATCATCATGACGGGCGGGGCGCTCGGCTCGCTGCTTGCGCAGCGCCTTGCGGTCACGACGCGGGAGCGCCGCACCTTACTGGTCGCGGGCGCCGCGGCGGGCATGGCCGCGACGTTCGGTTCGCCGATATCCGCCACCCTGCTCGCGGTGGAACTCCTCCTGTTCGAGTGGTCGCCGCGCAGCTTCGTGCCCGTCGCGGTCGCCAGCCTGGTCGCGTACGCGGTGCGCCTCGCCTTCTACGGCAGCGCGCCCGTGTTCGGTGGCGGGACGGTCCTGCCATGGCCCCAGCTCAGTTGGCTTCTGGCCGCCGCGGCACTCGGCGTGGTGGCCGGCGTCGCCTCGGGGCTCCTCACGAAGGCGGTCTACCTCGTCGAGGATATCTACCGCCGCCTGCCGATCCACTGGATGTGGTGGCCGGCGATCGGTGGCCTCGCCGTCGGGCTCGTCGGCTTCTTCGTGCCACAGGCGCTGTCGGTGGGCTATCCCGTGATCCGCGCCCTCGACGCGGGCCAGATCCTGCCGCTCTTGGCTCTGACGATCCTCGTCGCCAAGACGGTCGTTTGGATTCTCGCCTTGAGTTCCGGCACGTCCGGCGGCGTGCTCGCCCCCCTCTTGATGATCGGCGGCGCCATCGGCGCCCTGTTAGGGCCCGTCATGCCTGGCCACGTGGCCGGCCTCTGGGCCACCGTGGGCATGGCGGCGCTGCTCGGCGGCACCATGCGCGCTCCGTTCACGGCGACCATCTTTGCGCTCGAGACGACGCACGACTGGACCGTGGCCCTGCCGGTGTTCATCGCGAGCGTTCTTAGCACGGCCGTCACGGTGGCCTGGATTCCACGCTCGATCCTGACGGAGAAGGTGGCGCGCCGCGGCGTCCACGTCGCCAGGGAGTACGAGGTGGCGCCGTTCGAGCGCTGGAGTGTCGAGCAGGCCATGCTGCCGTGGCCACCGACGGGCACCGTGACGCTCGGCCGCCAAGCCGTGGCGCTTGCGCCCGAGGCGGCCGCCGCGCAGCCGGACATCGTCCCGGTCGTGGATGCTCAGGGTACGTTTCTCGGTGCCGTGCGCCTCGCCGACGCCGTCACCGCGGGCTCCGCGGGCATCTCGCGCGCGGCCCTGCGGCGGGTGCCCAAAGTGGCGGCGGATATGCGCCTCGCGGACGCCGTGTCGGCGATGGCCAGCGACGGCGTCGCGGCAGCCCTGGTCGAGGGACCGGGCGGCGTGCCCGTCGGCTGGTTGCCGCTCGCGGCGACCCTTGGCGCCTTTCAGAGCACATGGCACGACGAGCACGTCGCGGAGCGCGTCGTGCGGCCCCCTGCAGCGACGGGACGTCAAGAGACCCTGTCGGAGGCTTCGCCGCTTTGAGCCGGGCCGCGGAGTTCAGTCCCGAGACTCGAGGAAGCCGCGCAGAGCGTGCAGCATGCGCGCCGTGGCGCCCCAGATCTTGTGTCCGTGCCAGGGGTAGTAAGGCAGCCGCACGGCGCCGCCGGTCCTGAGCGGAACGTCCTCCCAGGCCTCGAGGGGCCAGAGATCGTCGAGCGCCGGCTCGAGCAGGGCGGCCACCTCGCCGGACTGCGGCGCGAACTCGGGCGGCAGCGGCAGGTAGCCGACGCAAGGGGCGACGGCGAAGCCGGAGACCGGGATGAAGATCGGCGGAAGAAAGCCGAGGCGACGGGGGGAGCCGAGCAGGCCGACCTCTTCGCGGGACTCGCGCAGGGCCGTCGACCAGTAGTCGCGGTCGCCCGCGTCGCACGAGCCCCCGGGAAAGGCTATCTGGCCCTTGTGGTGGGCGAGGTCTTCCGTGCGCCTGGTCAAGGTGACATGCAGCCGACCTTCGCTGGGATAGAGCAGGACCAGGACCGCGGATGGCCTGCCGGCGGGCAGGACGATCACCTTGGGCAGGCCC
>DAIBJA010000081.1 GCA_027420455.1 Clostridia bacterium
TAAAAGGCGGGCGCTCTAACCGCTGAGCTAATGGCCCAAACTTGGTTGGGGCGGTAGGACTCGAACCTACGCATGCGGGATCCAAAGTCCCGTGCCTTACCAGCTTGGCTACGCCCCAGCGAGGCGAACACGCCGCGACACCTAAAATGGATGGGGTGAATGAGGGGACTCGAACCCCCGACCCCCAGGGCCACAGCCTGGTGCTCTAACCAACTGAGCTACATTCACCAGATCGCATGCGACATGATATCACCCGCCGCATGCCTCGTCAACGAACAGCGAACCCCGCGCGTCACGCCGCAAGGCGCATGTCGCGGCCGCCGCGGCGAGTTCGGGCAGCTCCGTCGCCAGGCGATTCCGGAAGATCGCAGGATCGCCTGTCGTGGCGCAGCGAACGCGCCCCCGTTCGTCGCCCGTGCCCAAGTCGCGTGCGAGTTCCGTCGCAAGCATCTCGCCTGGATCGTAGAGGCGCGCCCATCCCGACGTCAGCTCCGTCAGCACGGCCGTGAAATGCGGCAGGTGCGTGCAGCCGAGCACGACCGCGTCGCAGTTCGCCTGCCGGAGTTCGGCCAGGGGCGCTCTGGCCTCCGTCGCCACCTCGGCGCTCGATGCGCCACCAGACTCGGCCAGGGCGATGAGTCCGGGGCACGCCACCTCAAACACGGGCTTTGCGATCGCATCGCGATAGGCATGCGTGTTGCAGGTGTTGGTCGTCGCGAGCACGCCCACCCGCCGGACAGCGCCGACGCCGCGCGCAACAGGGGCGATCACGCCGTGCACGGGTCCGCCGAAAGCGCGTTCGGCGGCATCGAGAGCCAGCGCGCTCGCCGTGTTGCAGGCGAGAACGAGCGCCTGCGCACCCTCGCGACGCGCGAGCGACGCAAACGACGCGACATCGCGACGCACGTCCGCGGCTGGCCGGTCGCCATACGGGAAATGCTCCTGATCGCTGAGATAGAGGTAATCCCCCTGCGGCAGCCGGCGCCAGAGAGCGGCCAGTACGGTGAGTCCGCCGATGCCGGAGTCGAACAGCGCAATCAAGAACTGGACCTCCTCGCGGCTTTGGGTGCAGGAGCCTGGGTGCGACGGGCGAAGCGACGCGGTGATGAGGTGACCCGGCTGTGTCGGGTCAAGGGTCCAAAGGAGGCTCCGATCGATGAGCGAATCCTGGTCCGGGCTGCGTGCGGTGGTGGTCGGGGCGCAGGGCACCGTCGGCGGCGCGATAACCCGGGCCTTGCGCGAAAGCGGCGCGCGCGTCGCCACCATGGTTCGCAAACCGTACGTCGATCCCGTGCCGGGTCTTGAGGTCATCGTCTCGCCTCTCGCCGACCCCCTGCAGGTGCGCGAAGCTTGCCGCCAGGCGGCGCAGGGTCCCGTGGACGCCCTCTTCATCGCGAGTGGCGCCTATGCGGGCGGAAAAGTGATCGATGCGACGCCGCCCGATGTCTTCGAACATCTTCTCTGGACGAACGCCAGGCTTCCCTTCTATCTGCTGCAGGGCCTGCTCGGCCCCCTGCGCGAGCGGAAGGGGCGCGCCGTCCTGATCGGCGCCCTCGCGGCCGAGGAACCCCGCTCCGGGCAGGCCGCATACGCCATGGCCAAGTCCGCCCTCCATAGTATGGTGCGCTCGGCGGCGCGCGAACTGCAGGGCTCGGGCGCCGCCATCAACGCCCTTATGCCGTCCGTGATCGACACCCCGGCGAATCGCCTCGCCATGCCGCAGGCGGACCCGGCGCTCTGGGTCTCGCCCGCGCGCCTGGCAGAACTCGCGCTGTCGCTCGCGGCTCCATCGGCCACGGGCCTGCAAGGCGCCCTCATCCCGGTGCGCGGCGGTCTCTAGTCGCCTGCCTCCAGATGCCCCGCACCTATCTGCTGCAAGAGGGGCAGAACGTCAGCGGGCGCTTCCAGCACCCAGTCGGCGCCGGCTGCCTCGAGGGCTTGCGCGCCCGCCCAGCCCCATGCCGCACCGATCGCCGGCAGGCCGGCCGCCCTGGCGGCCGCGATGTCCGTCGGCGCGTCGCCCAGATATGCGACCGGCTGAGACCCGAGTTGGCGCATGGCGTGCAGGATCGGGTCGGGACTCGGCTTGTGCCGCTGGGTATCTTCCCGGCACACGACGCACTTGAAGCCATGCCGCCAGCCCAGGCGTCCAAGCTCCCGCTCGACTGCCCATCGGCGCTTGGATGTCACGATGCCGGCGTCCAGGCCGATGGTCGGCAGGCGCCCGAGGAGGTCCGCGACGCCTGGGAAGGCCGCGATGCTCTCCTGTTCGCGGCGATAGAGCGGTTGCATCCTGCGCCAGATGTCTAGGTAGATGTCAGGCTCCATGCCAGCAGATGCAGCGTCGTGCGCCACGAGAAACCGAACCAGGTCCCCCTCGTCGACGTGGAGGCCGCGGTCGCGAAAGGCGCCTGCCGCCGCCCTGAGGTGTGCCGGGCCGGAATCGACGAGCGTTCCGTTCAGATCGAAGAGCACGAACACCCGGCGTGCCTCCTCCCATCCCTCCCGACGTCCTGGCAGGAGGGCGCGTGCCGTTTGCAAAACTCTCGCACAGGAGGCGGTAGCTCTGCAAGCCGCACGCGGACCTTCCCTGCCACCCGACGCGGCGGTCGAACGCCTCGAGCGCACCCTCCCCAAGGAGATCGTCCTGCCCGCAGGGCGGCCATCCGCGGTGCTGGTCCTGCTCTACCCGAGCCAAGGGCGGCTGCGCGTCACGCTGACGCGACGCACGGACGACCTCGCGCATCACAAGGGGCAGATCGCGTTCCCTGGCGGATCCTGCGACCCCGGTGACCGTGATTACTGGTCGACCGCGCTCAGGGAGTCGCGGGAGGAGGTCGGACTCCTCGGCTCGCCACGACGCCTCGGCTTCCTGCCGCCGATCTTCATCCCAGTCTCCGGCTTTGCCGTCGCGCCGTGCGTTGGCCACCTGCCCTTGCCGCCCGAGTTCGCGCCGCATGCGGGCGAGGTGGCGGAACTCCTCGAGCCGGTGCTCGACGATCTCTGGCCGGTCGAGGACTGGGAGGACGTTCCCCTGCGGACGGGCGGCTCCGTGCATCTGCCGTACTACCGGTGGCATGGCCACAAGATCTGGGGTGCCACTGCACGCATGCTCCATGCCCTGCGTCTCTGCCTCGAGCCTTGAGAGGCGTGTAGCCGGCCTCCTGCGGCCGGGTGGTCCGCTGCTATGCTTTCCGGCTCCGGATGCGAGCGAGGGCGCGGCGCCGTCCGTGGTTTGGACGGCACCGCGCCCTCGCGTCCCGCTCAGCGGACAGGATACCTCGGCCCGAGGCGCAGATCAGTAACCCTGCGAGCGGTCGACCACGCCTGCCAGTGGCTCGCCGGCAAGGTAGCGACGGATGTTCTCCGCCACGAATGTGCGCACGAGGTCCGGTTCGCTTGGCCCCGAGCAGTGAGCCGAGATATAGCAGTTCGGAAGGTCCCAGAGCGGACTGTCGTCGGGCAAGGGCTCGCGCTCGAACACGTCGAGCTGGGCCATGGCGGGACGCCCTCGGCGCAGGGCCTCGGCCAGATCCCTCTCGACGATGGCGTTCCCTCGCCCGACATTGACCAGGATCGAGCCCTCGCGCATGCCAAGGAGCACGTCCTTGTCGACGATGCCGGTCGTCTCCGTCGTTTTCGGCAGCACGAGGACGAGCGCGTCGACGCCCGCGGCGAAGGTGCGCATGTCGGCCGGCAGGAAGTGCCGGTCGCAGATCTCACTGCCGCGGCCGCTGCGGCTGAGGCCCCACACCTCCATGCCGAATGCGTGGCCGAGACGCGCCACCTCCGACCCGATCGACCCCAGTCCCGCCACACCGAGCCGCTGCCCGCGGAGCGACGCACCGATCACCCTGTGCCAGGTATGGTGCTCCTGCAGTTCGCGCATTTCGAAGACCCCACGCCGCAAGGCGAGCAGATAGGCGAAGACGTGTTCGCTCATCACGGTAGAGAAGGCGCCGACCACGCGCGTGAGCACCACGTCCTGCGACATGTGCGCCACGATCAGGTCGACGCCGGCACCGAGCCACTGAACCCAGCGCAGGCGCGGCATCCGGGCCAGGGCAGCGGCCGGCATGCCCCAGGCAAGGAGGACCTCGGCCTCCGCAAGGTGCGGCTCCGCCTCTTCCAGGGTCGTGGCACCGTGGATCTCGGCCTTTGGGGCGAGCTCGTGCAGCGCTTGCACATAGCTTTTGGCATCCTGGGTATAGACAAGGATCTGCAAGGCATGCGGGACGACGGGGTCGTCCCGACTTCCCCCCTTCGCGCCGGCGCACTTCTCCGTCCTAGATGCTTTCTCTGCGAGCGCCCCGCGCCCCTCCTCGGCCCGCGTGACACAGGCCCCCCCAGGATGCTCTGCTATAATTTCTCGTGTTCCACCCCCAACGCTTCGTACATCCGAAAAGGAGTGTCGATATGCCACGCACCGAACGTGACGCCCTGGGCGATGTCACGATACCGGACGGCGCGCTCTGGGGCGCACACGCGCAGCGTTCGCACGACAACTTTCCCATCAGCGGCCGCCTGCCAAGGCCGGAATTCCTCGCGTCAGCGGCGCACGTCAAGCGCGCGGCGGCCATAGCACACGGGGCGACCGGACGTCTCGAACAGCCGATCGTCGACGCGATCATCTGGGCTTCCGAAGAGGTCATAGCGGGCCGCCATCTCGACCAGTTCATCGTCGACGTCTATCAGGCAGGCGCCGGCACCTCCTTCAACATGAACATGAACGAGGTGCTGGCGAGCCTCGCCAGCATGCGCCTCGGCGGCCAGCCGGGCGATCACGAGGTATCGGCGCACGATCACGTCAACATGGGGCAATCGACCAACGACATCTTCCCGACCACTATGCGCGTCGCCGCAGCCGTGCTCTGGAGCCGGACGCGCGGGCAGGCGCTCGCCCTCGCCGACGCCTTCGGAAAGCTCGCGCGGGGCACCGACGGCATCCTCAAGACCGGCCGCACGCACCTGCAGGACGCCGTGCCGATCCGCTACGGTCAGGAGTTCTCAGGCTATGAGGACGCCCTGCGCCAGGCGGTGGAGCAGGCCGATGCCGCGATCCATTACGTCTATGAGCTGAACCTGGGTGCCACGGCGAACGGCACCGGACTCAACGCCGAGCCAGGGTATCCGGAGGCAGCCGCGCGGGAACTCTCAGAGCGGCTGGGCCTTCCGTTCCGCCCGCCGCGCAACCGTTTCCGCCTGACACAGAGCATGGGCGACTTCGTCTTCTTCTCGGCCGCCCTTCAGGTGCTGGCGATCGAGCTCTCGCGCATCGCCTCGGACCTCAGGCTGCTCTCCTCCGGACCGCACGCCGGCATCGGCGAAGTGCAGCTGCCTGCGGTACAGCCAGGCTCCTCGATCATGCCGGGCAAGGTCAACCCGTCCATTCCGGAAATGGTCAACATGGTCGCGCTCGACGTGATCGGCGCCCACGCCACCGTCAGCACCGCCGCGCAGTACGGCCAGCTCGAACTGAACGTGATGATGCCGGTGATGGCCGATCGCCTTGTCGAATCGCTGATCATCCTCGGCAATGCCTGCGAGACCTTTGCGACCCGCTGCGTCGCGGGGATCACGGTCGACCAGGACCGCAGCCTGCGCCTCCTCGAGGGGTCGGGCGCCCTGTCGACGGCCGTGGCGCCTTACGTCGGCTATGCCAAGGCCGCCGAACTGCAGAAGGAAGCGAACCGGACCGGCCGCAGCGTCCGAGACCTCGTCGTCGAGCAGGGTCTCCTCTCGGCCGAGCAGGCCGACCGCGTCCTCGATCTGCGTTCCATGACGGAGCCGGGCGTCGCGGGCTGACGCGCTTCGCCCGAAGGCGCCCGCCCGCAGATCGGGGCGGGCGCCTTCGCTTCTGGAACGGCCATCCGCCGGTTGACACGAGTTCTGCTCTACCGTACGATTCGGCGCAATATCGCGCGCCAAGGGAGGCGTCCTCATGGGCGAAGGGTCCCAGAAGTCCCCGGTGGTGCTCAAGTTTGGCGGCTCTTCGCTGGCGACGCCGGAACGCGTGCGACTTGTCGCGGAGCGCATCGCACGGCGCCAGAAGCAAGGCGATCCGGTGGTCGCCGTCGTCTCGGCACAGGGCGACACCACGGATGAACTGCTCGTGCGCCTGCATGAGCTCGCGCCGGACCCTCCAGCGCGGGAGGTCGACATGCTGCTTGCGACAGGCGAGCAGCAGTCCGCCGCGCTGGTCGCCGCGACACTCGGCACCCTGGGCGTGTCGGCCGTCTCGCTGACGGGCTGGCAGGCAGGCATCGCCACCGATCCCAGCCATCGCCGGGCGCGCATCCACGGCATCGCTCCAGGGCGCATCCGCCGGCTCCTGGCCGCCGGCCACGTTGTCGTGGTGGCCGGCTTCCAGGGCGTGAACGACCTCGGTGACGTGACGACCTTGGGCCGCGGCGGCTCGGACCTCACAGCGGTAGCCCTCGCCGCGAGCCTGGGTGGCACCTGCGAGATCTATTCCGACGTCGACGGCGTCTACACGGCGGATCCCCGCATCGTGGAAGACGCGCGGCGGCTGAGCGTGATCGGCTATGACGAGATGATGGAGCTGGCGGCCCTCGGCGCCCAGGTTCTGCAGGGGCGCGCCGTGGAGTACGCCTGGCAGCATGACGTGGAGGTGCAGGCGCGCTCCACCTTTGTCGATGGGCCGGGCACCAAAGTGCGGCCGGGCACCGGCACCGAGCGCGTCCATCCCGTCACGGGTGCGGCCCTCGACCGAACCGTCGCGCGGATCCTCTGCGAGCAGGTGCCCGACCGCCCAGGCAGCGCCGCGCATCTCTTCGGCGCGCTCGCGCAGGCGCCCATCAATGTCGACGTCATCGTGCAGAGCCCGAGCCACCTGGGCAGGACGGACATCGCCTTCACCGTCGCCGACGAAGACGCGCCGCGGGCCGAGGAAATCGCCCGGGTGGCGGTCGAACGGATCGGCGGCGGCCAGGTGTCGCGCGACGCCGACGTCGCGAAGGTTTCGCTCGTCGGCGCCGGCATGCTGTCGCGCCCCGGCGTTGCGAGCCGCGCCTTCCAGGCTCTCGCCGGTGCCGGGATCAACATCATCGCGATCACCACATCGGAGATCAAGATCTCCTGTCTCGTACGGCGCGAAGATGGCCCGAGGGGCCTTCAGACCCTGCACAAGGCGTTCAGTCTCGACGAGGATTGATCGGGGAAGCCCTCGGCATGGGCTGCCCTACGCGGCGGCGATCTTTCCTACGGCCGCGACGAGGCTGCGGAGCTCCTCCCGCAGCGTGTAGAAGCCGCACGACACGCGAATGCTGCCGTGCTGCGGTGGCAGGTGGCGCACCCGGAATCCCGCGCGGCCGAGTTCCGCCGAGACGTCCTCCGATGCCTTGCCCGCCACCTTGAAGGCGACGAGTCCGGACATGTCCTTGGCCACGTGCGTCCGCATCTCTATGCCCTCGATGTGCGACAGGGCCTCTGCAAGTTCGCGGCTGAGGCTGCCGATGCGCCGCACAGCCCAGTCCGGATTCTGTTGTTCCTGCCAGTTCAAACTGGCGACCATGCCCGCGAGCTGGGCCTGCGACGGCGAGCCGATCTCGAAGCGCCTGGCGCCTTCAGACGGCTGGAAGTGGCCACCGCCGACGTCGAGCACCTGGCCCGAAAGATAGCCGACGTAGGTCGGCTGGCACTCCGCGAGCCTCGACTCGTGGACGTAAAGCGCTCCGGTGCCCTCAGGGCCGAGCAGCCACTTCTGACCCGGCAACGCGTAGAAGTCGACCTGACTGCGGTGCACGTCCACGGATACGGCACCAGCGGATTGGGCTCCGTCGACGATCGTCAAGAGTTTCTCGCGCCGCGCCCAGGCACCGATCGCGTCCAGCGGCAGCACGTCGCCGTTCGTCCACAGGACGTGGGAAAAGGCGATCGCCTTGGTCTGCGGCGTCTGCCGCGCAGCGATGGCGTCGAGCCAGGCTTTCGGGCTCGGTTCTGCCGGGGTGTCCACGAACGTGACGCGCACGCCGGTGCGCCGGGCAAGGGCGGCCAGCGGCAGGAGCAAGCCCGGATGTTCGTCCCGCGTCGTCAGGATCTCGTCGCCGCGCCGCCAGGCCATGCCCCACAACGCGATGTCGAGCCCGTCGGTGGTGCGCGGCGTCAACGCGATTTCGTCGACGGTGGCTCCGAAGCGGGTCGCCAGCAAGGCCCGCGCCTCCTCGCGCAACTCGCGGCTGCGTGCGTAGTAGTCCGGTCCGATGCGGCCACTGGCCAACTCCGCGGCCAGCACCTCCTGCATGGCCTCACCGCTGCTCCGCGGCAGAGGGCCGAAGGTGCCGTTGTTCAGGTAGACTTCGCGTCCGACTGCGGGCAGGTCCTGTCGCACGCGCTCAACGCGCGCGCCCTCGTTCCCTTCGTCCAAGAGCCCCTCCATCCGATCGCCTCCGCACAGGCGATTCTCCTCATGCTCCAGCGCTCCTGCCTAGTGCTATGATGCCTAGGGCCCCACTTCGAGGGGGATGCCCGATGCGATTTCTGGGGTTCCTGCTCGCCCTCCTGGCCGCCGTGGCGTTCGGGTTCTACATGGTGCCACGCCGTTTCTCGCAATCGTCTTCCGGAGACTTCTCGGCCTACATGGGCATCGGCATCGCCGGCACACTGGCCGCACCTCTCTTCGCAGGGCCCGGCAATTTCGCCTCGCGCGGGTTTCTCCTCGCGATAGGCAGCGGCCTCGTCTTTGCCCTCGCGACGCACCTCTTCGTCCTCGCCGTCGACCGGCTCGGCCTGACGCGCGCCACGCCGGTCAAGAACCTCGCCGGCGTCTTCGGCACGCTGTTCGGCCTGACGATCCTGGCGGAATACCATGCCGCCGGCATCCTCGTCATCGTGCAGCTCGTGGCCGGCAGCCTGGTCATCGCCGTAGGTGCCTACCTGATCGGCGGCATCGGCCATGCGGGTCGGGCCACGGCGGATACAGACGCGCGCGAGCGCACGGTGGGATTCCTGCTTGCCTTCCTATCCGCGGCCTGCTTCGGTTTCTATCTTGTGCCGCTGCGCCTCTCGGCGCCGCTCGGCTCAGGCTTCGGCTACCTCGGTGTGGGGATCGGCGCCCTGGCCGGGCTCGTGGTTCCGCGCCTCTTCGCCGGGCCCTTCCACTGGCGGGCTGAGGACAGTCGACTCGGCATCCTCGCCGGCGTCCTCCTCGCCGTCGGCGTGCTCCTGGGCACGCCGGCCACACGCCTCATCGGCCTGTCGGTGGCCTGGCCGCTGACCCAGCTCAACACCTTTGTCGCCCTCGCTGCGGGTCTCTTCTGGCTGCACGAGTTCGACGCAGGGAGAGAACGGGGCCGGCTCCTGGTCGCGACCCTCCTGACCGTTGTCGGCATCGGGCTGCTGGCCATGCTCTGACCTTACCGAACCGTCTAGTATTCCCCTCGCCGTCCCTCTTGATGCGCTATGATGGTGGCATCGCAGCTGCGCCGGCGTGCCTCGGCCGCCGCGTGCGGAACAGGAGGGATTACCGCGCGATGAGTGTAGAGCTAGACCAGCGGGCAGCCATCACGCCCGAGTTTCTCACCGCCTGCAGGGACCGTTTCGCCCAGAGTCCAGAACAGCGTACGCTCGCGAACGCGGTGCGCAAGAACGGCGTCGCGGCCGTCGCGCTCAACCAGGACCGGGTCTGGTCCATGCAGCACACCTTCTCGCACATCGTCAAGGGCGGGCCGATCACCAACCAGAAGCAGAGCGGTCGCTGCTGGATGTTTGCAGGCCTGAACACCCTGCGCATACCTGTCATGCAGAGGCTCGGCCTCGAGGAGTTCGAGCTGAGTCAGGCCTACCAGATGTTCTGGGACAAGTTCGAGAAGGCGAACTACTTCCTTGAGAACATTCTCGAAACGCTCAAGGAGCCACTCGACGGCCGCCTCGTCGCATGGCTGCTCTCCTCTCCCCTGAACGACGGGGGGCAGTGGGACATGTTCGTGAACCTCGTCGAGAAGTACGGCGTCGTGCCGAAGTGGATCATGCCCGAGTCGTTCCACTCGAGCCAGTCGCGCGGCATGAACAGCCTTCTGACCGCCAAGCTGCGCGAAGATGCGGCGCGCCTGCGGGGCCTCTACGCGGGTGGCGCGGATCTCGCCGCCCTGCGCCAGGAGAAGGAGCGCATGCTGTCCGAGTTCTACGTCGCTCTCGTGACATTCCTCGGCGAGCCGCCCGCTACCTTCGACTTCGAGTACCGCGACAAGGACGAGAAGTTCCACCGCGAGGCGGGGCTGACACCGCTCGAGTTCTTCCACCGCCACGTCGGCATGGACCTGAGAGAGTACGTCAGCGTGATCAACGCGCCGACCGCCGACAAGCCCTACGGGCGGACGTTCACCGTCAGGTACCTCGGCAACGTCAAGGGCGGACGCGACGTACTCTATCTCAACGTCGAGCCGGAGGTCCTGCGGCAGGCCGCGATGGCACAGCTCGTGGACGGCGAGGCCGTCTGGTTCGGCTGCGACGTCGGCAAGATGCAGGACCGCGAAAGCGGCATCATGGCGGCCGACCTCTACGACTACCGCTCCGTCGTGGGCATGCCGCTCGAGATGACGAAGGCCGAGCGTCTCGATTACGGCGAGAGCCTCATGACGCACGCCATGGTCTTCACGGGTGTCAACATCGTCGACGGCCGCCCCAACCGCTGGCGCGTCGAGAACAGCTGGGGCACCGAGAACGGCCAGAAGGGCTACTTCGTCATGGATGACGACTGGTTCGACGCGTACATGTACCAGGTGGTCGTGCGGCGCAGCTACCTTCCCGAGGAGCTTCAGGCGGCTCTCGAACTCGATCCGATCGAACTGCAGCCCTGGGATCCGATGGGATCGCTTGCCTGCTGACGCAGGACGCCTCGAGGGCCCGCTCCCGCACCGGTGAGCGGGCCCGTTCTGCACCACAAGGTCTTGGGGAGGTAGGGCATGCAACACCAGTTGACCGGCACCACCCTGCAGGTGCTCGAGATCGAGCTTGCGAGCGGCGAGAAGATCGTCGCGGAATCAGGGCGGCTCTCCTGGATGCAGCAGATGCAGATGCAGACCAGGGCAACGGGCGGCGTCTTCGGCGCACTGCGCCGCATGGCCGGCGGCGGCACCCTCTTCCTGACGGAATTCACGCCGGCGGGCAAGAGAGGGCTCGTGGCCTTCGCGGCGCGGGCCCCGGGCCAGATCGTCGAACTCGACCTCGGCGGCCAGGACTACTTCGTGCACGAGCACGGCTTCCTCTGCGCTACCGAAGGCATCGAGATATCCGTCGGCTTCCAGCGCTCCCTGGGCGCCGGCGTCTTCGGCGGCACCGGCTTCGTGCTGCAGCGGCTCTCTGGGGACGCCAAGGCCTTCATCGACCTCTCAGGCGAGATCGTGCGGCGCGACCTCGCC
>DAIBJA010000006.1 GCA_027420455.1 Clostridia bacterium
CTAGCAGCAAGGCCTCCCCGCTGCACGGGGGGGCCTTGCCGCATCCTGGACCGGGCCGCCACTCCCGTCTGCTCGGCAGTCAGCGGTGAGAAGGCGCAGCGCGGCGAACGGCGAACTCGGAACGTATGCAGGATAAGGTGCGCCGGGCGATTCTCGGCGAGGGACAGGCAAACGTCACGATCGAACGCTCCCGCTTTGTCGGCTACGCGCTGCCCGGCGCAACGCCCGAGGTCGCGGAAGAGGCGCTCGAGCGGATCCGCGCTGCCCATCCGCAGGCGAGCCACTGCTGCTTCGGCTACCGCGCTGGTCCTGGTCAGGAGCGTCAGAGCGACGATGGCGAACCGCAGGGTACAGGTGGGCTGCCCCTGCTCGAGACGCTGCGCCGACGCGAGATCGACGCCGGCGTGCTCTGCGTCGTGCGCTATTACGGCGGGCGCAAGCTCGGCCGTCCCGGCCTCTACCGCGCATATCTCGGCTCAGGTGTCGCCGCGCTCGATGCCGCACGCTGCGGCGACCTGACGCCAGGCACGCGTTACGCCGCGGAAGTAGCGCATCTCGAGCGACTGCCGCTCTTGCGCGCGGTGGCGTCCGCTGCGGGCTCTATCCTCACCGAGGAGTTCGCCGAACGGGTGCGCGTCGTGTTCTGGCTGCCTCAGGGGAAGGTCCCGGGCGACCTCCTGCTCCAGGCGCCGGCCGCCGGCCGGGCGGTGGCGCTTGGCGACGAGACGAGGGCCATCGCTGATCAAGAGGGAGGTGGGCCGGCCTGAGGGCTGGCGCAACATGGAGGTAGGCTTTGTCGGCCTCGGTGTGATGGGCAGGTACATGGCGGCGAATCTCATGCGGGCGGGCCACCGCGTGACGGTCTATAACCGTACCGCTGGCCGTGCCGAAGAGCTCGCCGCGCTCGGCGCGCGTGTCGCCGGGTCGCCGCGCGAGGCTGCCACGGGCAGCGACGCGGTGATCACGATCGTGACGGACGACGCTGCCGTGCTGGCCGTGAGCGAGGGCCAGGACGGCGTCCTCGCGGGACTCTCTGAGGGAGCGCTCCTGATCGACATGTCGACGATCTCCCCGGCCACTGCTCGGCGGGTGGCCGAGGCTGCCAAGGCCCTTGGCGCAGGTTATCTCGATGCGCCGGTGACGGGCGGCGACATCGGCGCGCGCGACGGCACCCTGACCATCATGGCAGGAGGGCGGGCCGAGGACTTCGAGGCGGCGATGCCGCTCCTCCAGGCGATGGGCAAGCGGATCGTCCGCATTGGCGAGGCGGGCGACGGGCAGACCATGAAGCTCGTGGCCAACCTCGTCTCCGGCCTCACGCTGATGGTCGCGGCCGAAGGGATTGGGCTCGGGCTGAAGCTGGGGCTGCCGCTCGACCTGCTCAACGAGGTGCTCCCGAACTCGTCGGCGCAGTCCTTCGAGGTGCGCAAGCTGCTCGACCGCTATGGTGACGATGCCTGGCTGCCGGGGTTCTCGGTGCAGAACCGGCTCAAGGATCTGCGGCTTGCGGTGGAGATGGCCCGGGCGTCCGGCGTCGCGTTGCCGCTGGCAGTCCCGGCGCTAGAGCGCTATGCGGCGCATGCGCAGGCGGGCGCCGGGGAGCTCGACGAATCGAGCTACCTGAGGCGCCTGCTCGACTGACCGTGACGCGCGGCGGAATCGGTGGGGGAACGGTCGTGGTGGTCGGTGCGGCGCTGCTCGAACTGCGCTTCGCGGTGGAGCGCCTGCCGAGATCAGGCGGAGACGTGCTGGCGCATGGCTTCGAGGTGCGCGTCGGCGGCAGCGCCGTCAACGTCGCCCGGACGCTGCAGGCGCTCGCATGCAGTCCGCTGCTGGTGCTCCACCGCGGTGAGGGACCGTTCGACCGCATGGTCGGACGCGAACTGGCGCGCCTGAGTCTGCCGGTCGAGGGCAGGCGAAGCCGGAGACCCAGCGGCGTCACGGTGACGCTCGTGGAGCCGAGCGGCGAGCGCAGCCTCGTGTCGGCCCTGGGCGCGGAAGGCTCGGTCGGGGTGGACGACCTGCCGGCGGATGTCGGCAAGGCGTGTGCTCTCTATGTCTCCGGCTACGAGCTCCTGGCCTCGCCGGACCTGGAAGCTGCGATCGCCGCCCTGCCCAAGGGAGTGCTCGTCCTCTTCGATCCGGGACCTCGCGGTGCTGGGCCAGGCAAGCTTCAAGCGGCGTGGCGCAGAGCCGACGTGGTGCGATTGAACGAGGTCGAAGCCGAGAGGCGCACCGGAACGAAAGGCGCCGCGGCAGCTGCCGCGGCACTCGAACGGGACGGTGTGGTCGTCAGCACGGCGCAGGGGGCGTATGTGAAACTGGCGGGTGCCGTCACGAGCGTGGCCGGTGGCGAGCGCGTCGCGCGGGACACAACCGGTGCCGGTGACGCGCACGCGGCCAGCCTTTTGGCCGGCCTGACGCGCGGTATGGATCTCCTCGCGGCCACGGCGCTCGCCAACAGGGTCGCTCGCCTGCAGGTGATGGGCGAAGACGTGGCGGGCGCGCTGCGGGCCGAGTGAGAGTCAGGCGATGTGGCGCTGCAGGCGGTCCGGGTCGATGCGGAGATGGCCGTCCGGATCGAGGTCGACGCTGCGGTCCTGGCGGAACTCGCGCAAGACGCGCGTGACGGTCTCGCGCGAGCAGCCGATGAGCTGCGCGAGCTGCCGGTGGGTGAAGTGCTGGGGCACGAAGATCGCGCGTCCATCGGGGACTCCGCTCTCCTCGCCCAGACGCAAGAGAGCGGCGGCGAGCTTCTGACTCGCGTCGCGGCCCGAGAGCTCCGCCATCTGCTCCTGCGCCTCGCGCAGGCGCTGACCGTAGATCTGCAGAAAGGCCCAGCCGACGGCGGCGTGGCGCTGGATCAGCGCGCGCAGAGCGCGTGTCTGGATGAAGGCGACGGTGCTCGCCTCGGTAGCCTCGGCCGATGCCACGTAGGGCTCGGCGCCGAAGAGTCCAGAGAGCGCGAGCACGTCGCCAGGGCGTACCATGCGCAGGGTCTGCTCCTGGCCGTCCGCGGAGGTGCGGAACGTGCGGATGGCACCGTCGAGCACGAACGAGACGAACTCTGAATCCTCACCCTCGATGAAGATGTAGCTCTCCTTGCGGTAGCGCCGCACGGATAGAATGTCCGAGAGTGCGCGGCGCTCCTCGGGCGGGAGTTCGCGGAATGCAGGCACGATGGACGTCAGGTCGGGCTGGCTGAGAATGGACTGCACCGCCAAGTGGTCCGCCTCCTTGCGCGCCTTGGGCAGCGGGGCAACCGCCACCGTTCGAATCCATAGTACGGCGCTCAGGATAAGCGAGCAACAGACCAAATGGACTTAAGCCACCGTCCAAATGGACCATTATTGGTCCATTTGGACCACGCGACGCACGATGTCGTCGGCGCAGAAGCCACCCGAGAGTACGGCGATCGGCTTCTCGCCGAAGCGTGCGGCGCCGAAGCGGATGAGTGCGGCGAGGGTCGCGGCGCCGCTCGGCTCGACGACGAGGTGCTCCTCGAAGAGGAGGAGGTGCAGTGCGGCGAAGAGGTCCGTGTCGTCGATGACCACGACGTCGTCGACGTAGCGCCGGACGAGAGACAACGTCAGATCGGAGGGGCGGCGTGGCGATAGCCCGTCCGCGATCGTCCTCACATGGTCGAGGGCCACGACGTGGCCCGCCGCGAGCGATCGCACCATGCTATCCGCGCCGGACATGGCCACGCCGTAGACCTTGACCTCAGGACGGTGCCGCTTGATCGCGAGCGAGACGCCGCCGAGGAGACCTCCGCCGCCGATCGGCACCACGACGGAGTCGAAGGCCTGCGGCTGCAGCAGGAGCTCCATGCCGAGCGTGGCCTGACCTGCGACGACGTCGATGTCGTCATAGGCGTGGACGAACGTGAAACCTTCATCGCGGGCGATGCGGTCCGCGTTTTCGGTTGCGGCCTGGAAGTCGACGCCGTCCGCCACGACGCGGGCCCCGAGCCTGCGGATGGCGCGCACCTTGGCCTGATTGCCGTTCTCCGGCACGCAGACGGTGGCGGGCATGCCGAAGCGTTCGGCGGCATACGCGACGGCCATGCCGTGGTTACCGGCGGACGCGGTGACAACGCCTCCGCTGTGGCCCTCTTCGCGCAGATGCAGGATGCGGTTGAGCGCACCGCGGATCTTGAAGACGCGGATTGGTTGGAACATCTCGAGCTTCAAAAGAACATCGCCGCCGACGACCTCGCGGGCGGCCACTGAAGGCTGAAGCGGTGTCGGTACCAGATAGCGCGCGAGCCTCGCCTGCGCGGCGAGGACATCGCTAAGCCGGACGTCAGGCTCCAACTCTTGCGGATCCCCTCCTCTGGCTACCTCGTTCTTCCTATTCATCCGGCCATGCCGCGCCTCCTGCCGCGCGGTGGAGAGGGATCCGCGCGCACCGCCGCGAATGCAAGGCACCGTATCGTAGAGGGGCCGGAGGTGCAGGGCTTGCGTATCCTTCCCGGTGATGTGGTCGCGGCGCGTCAGCGCATCGCTGGCGCCGTATGGGCGACGCCGCTTCTGCCCGAGCCCGGCCTTGCCGGCAGCCACGGAGCACCCGTTTGGCTCAAGCTCGAATGCTGGCAGCGCACCGGATCCTTCAAGGTCCGGGGCGCTATGAACGCGGTGCGTCTGCTGGACGGTGAGAGCCTGAGGCGAGGCGTCCTGGCCGTTTCCGCAGGCAACCACGCACAGGGCGTGGCCCTGGCGGCGCAGGAGGCCGGTGCCTCCGCGCTGATCGTCATGCCCGAGACCGCATCGCGCGTCAAGGTGGAAGCGGTGCGGCAGCTTGGTGCCGAGGTGCGCCTGATCGGTCGGGACTATGACGAGGCAGAGGCGGCGTGGCCGGCTGTGGCCGAGGAGACGGGCCGCACCCTGATCCACCCGTTCATGGATCCTGGCGTCATTGCCGGTCAGGGGACCGTCGGGCTCGAGATCGCGCTCGAGCGGCCGTCGCTCCGGCAGGTGCTGATCCCGGCCGGTGGCGGCGGTCTGTCGGTGGGGTCGGCGATCGCCCTCAAGGCGCTCATGCCGGACGTCCGCGTGTATGGCGTGCAGACGGAGGCCTCGGCGCCTCTTGTGGCATCCTACAAGGCGGGACGCCATGTTGCAGTGACATACGGCCCGTCGATCGCGGACGGACTGCACGGCGACACGACGGACGAGATGGTCGAGCTGGCGCTCAGCCACCTCGATGGGGTGTTTGAGGTCAGCGAGGCCGCGGTGCGCCGGGCGATGCGCTATCTATTCCGCACGCAGCGGATTGTGGCCGAAGGGTCCGGTGCGGTGGGCGTGGCGGCTCTGCTCGAAGGGATTGCGCCCGCCGGGGAGACGGCGGTGGTCGTGAGTGGGCGCAACATTGCTCCTGAACTCTACCAGTCGATCCTGGCCGAGGAGGGGACGGCATGAGAACGGCCCGGTTCCGGGAGCGGTTCTTCGCGTTTCTCGTCGACCTCCTGCTCGTAGCGCTGATCGGCCACCTGCTCGGTTGGCCGCTCTTGATGTGGGCCGCTCTGGGAATTGCCTACACCATCGGCTCGCTCGTGGTCTTCCGTGGGCGCACGCCGGGCAAGATCCTTCTGCGCCTGCGCGTAGTGGGGCAGCGGGATGGCCGCAGCGGGTTGCGGCCATGGCAGGTGGTGCTGCGCCCGTTCCTCTATGTCGTCGAACTGGCACTGCTCTGCGGCGGATTCCTCGTCGCCCTGGTGGCGAGAGACCGGCTCGCGCTGCATGACATGCTGCTCGACACGCGCGTTGTGAAGGTGACGCGCGGCTAGCCTGGACACGATGCGGCTCTTCGCTATCATGGAGGAAGACCATGCCTGCGGAGGTGGGAGACCATGGCAGAGTCGCACGTGCGCGTCACGTTTTGCACTTCTTGAGGCTACGCGACGCATGCCGCCCGGGTGGCGGAAGAATTGGCGACGCGTTTTGGTGAGCAGCTGCAGGCTATAACGCTGCAGCCCTCGCACGGGGGCATCTTCGAAATAGCCTTCGGCGAGCGGGTGCTCTTCCGCAAGGCGGACGAGCAGCGCTTCCCCGTGGAGGGGGAGATCGGCGACCTGGTGGCTTTGAGCCTCGGCTAGAGACCGAGCACCTCGGCGAGGAGCTTTGGGTCATAGCCGGACAGGGCGACGCCGTTGACGACGATGGTGGGCAGCGCATGGCTGCCCATGTCGTGCAGGTCGGTCTGAAGTGCGGGGTCCTGGCGGACATCGCGTTCGATCGCGGCGATGCCGTGCTGCGCGAGGAACTCCCGCGCGACACGGCAGTTCGCGTCCTCGGGGTCCCAGTAAAGGAGGACCTCCTGCAAGTAGGACAACATGACCTCCGTTTCCGGCAGGCGGAAAGGTCCGCCCTGCGCCATGTTCGATCTGAGGAGGGATCTGCTTGGCCATCGTACGAAAGGGAGAGCACACCTTCAAGGGCAACCCGCTCACCTTGGTCGGACCGAGGCTACAGCCGGGTGACAAGCTGCCGGACTTCACGCTGCTCGATCGCGCGTTCCAGGTGGTGCAGCTTGCCGACACGCCGCGCAAGGTGCGCATCTTCTCCGTCGTGCCCTCGCTCGATACGCCCGTATGCGACCTCCAGGGCAAACGCTTCAATGAGGAAGCCGGCAGGTTCGGCGACGAGGTCGCGGTCTATACGGTGAGCGCCGACACGCCGTTCGCGCAGGGGCGCTGGTGCGGCGCGGCGGACGCGCAGAACATGACCGTGCTGTCCGACCTGTACGATCGCAGTTTCGGTGACCACTTCGGTGTGCACATCGAGGAGATGGGCCTTCTCGCGCGTTCGGTCTTCATCTGCGACGCCGACGGCATCGTGCGCTACGTCGAGTACGTGCCGGAGTTCACCAGCCTGCCGGACTATGACCGGGCCCTCGCGGCTGTGCGGAACCTGCTCTGACATGCCCAAAAGGCACGTGAGGCGCTGCCCGGCTGGGCGGCGCCTCGCGGGCTTTCGCTTTGGGGTCCGGGTAGCCACGCGGGGAGAGACGACGGCTCCGGGGCGCGCCATTGCCAGCTTCAGCTCGTGCACGGCCTGCGGCAGGTCCCTCGCCAGCTGGCCGAGAAGGCATAGGAAATCTGAGCCATGCCCGGCGCAGGACCTGCGTTGCGGCGGCACAAGGGAGGTGGTCCGCTTGCTCGTGCGCCCCCGGCCGGTCATCGGGGCCGAGGCGACTCCGAGGCTGCCAGGCGCCGCCCCCTGGCGGCGCCTCCTGCACCACCCGCTCTTCTGGAGCGGATTCACGCTCTTCGCCCTGCTGGTTGCCTTTGCGTTCCTGGGACCCGCCTTCTATCACAAGGACGTCAACACCATCAATGTCGCGATGTCTCTCCTGCCGCCGAGCGCCACCTTTCCGCTCGGCACGGACATCCTGGGCGAAAACGAGCTCGGGCGCCTCATGATCGGCGGTCAGGTGCCGATCTGGTCCGGTCTCCTGGCCGCGCTCGGGGCGACATGGCTCGGCACGGCCCTCGGCATCGCAGGGGGCTTCGGCGGGCGCATCGCGGACAGCGTGACGATGCGCCTTGCGGATGGCGTGCTCGGCGTGCCGCAGGTGGTGGCCATCCTGCTGACCGAGAGCATCTTCGGCATCAGTACGGGCCTGCTCGTGCTGATGTTCGTTCTGACGGCGTGGCCGCTGACGGCGCGCCTGGTGCGGGCGGAGACGCTCGGCATGCGCGCCGCCCCGTTCATAGAGGCGGCGCGAGCGGAGGGCGCGAGCCGCTCCCGCGTGATCGCCCGGCACGTTCTGCCGAACCTCTTCGACGCGCTCGTCGCGACGTTCACGACCCAGTTCACAAGCGCGGTGCTGGTCATCGCCATCACGTCGTTCGTCGGGGCAGGCCTCGGACCGCCCTGGAACTGGGCCACGATGATCAACGCGAATCAGGACGCCCTGCTCTCCGGTCAGTGGTGGCTGATCGTGCTGCCAGGCGCCCTCTTTGCCTTGCTCGTGGTGTCGGTCTACCTGATGGGCGAGGCGCTGCGCGCCGCGTTCAATCCCCAGGTGGAGATGCACAGCTGGCGGGGGGCCGCGTCATGAACGGCCTGCTGCGCTATCTCCTGGGACGCGCGGTGCAGGTGGTGCTTACGCTCCTGGCCGTGAGTCTCCTGACATTCATCCTCCTGCACACGCTGCCGGGGAGCCTGCCTCTCGAAATGCTGGGACGGGAGGCGACGCCTGCGCGCGTGCGGGTGCTGACGCGCCTGCTCGGCGTCGATCTGCCACTGCCGCTGCAGTATCTGCGCTGGATCGGGCTGCTGCTCGCGCCCGGCGAGCTGCGGCAGGTGACCGCGATCGCGGTGCCCACCCTCGAGCTGCTCGCGCTCGGGGGCGGGGTGGCCCTCATGAGCTCCTTGAGCATCGCAAGCCTCCAGGCCCGCCTGCGCGGCAGCCTTCTCGACCGCGCGCTCGGCATCGCGGCGTATGTGCTCTACACCTTGCCGTCGTTCTGGGTGGGGCTGATGCTCGTCTGGATCTTCGCCGACTGGTTTCTCCTTCTGCCTGCCACGGGTCCGTTGCCTGCCGGCCAGAGCGCAGCCAGTTGGTGGCTGCGGATGATCCTGCCGGTGCTGACGCTGGCGCTCGCGACGATCGCGAGCTGGTCGACGCTGTTCCGCGCCGCGATCGAGGACGCCCTGCGCTCGGACTACGTGCGCACGGCGCGCGCCAAGGGGCTGGGCGAGCGGGAGGTGCTCCGGCGGCATGCCCTGCGGCCGGCCGCCCTCCCCGTGATCACGGTGGTGGGCATGTCGCTGCCGACGATGTTCAACAACGTCGTGGCGATCGAGATCGTCTTCAGCATGATGGGCCTCGGCAGCGGGCTGGTCGGCGCGATCAGCGGCCTGCAGTTCGGCGTCGCGGGCTACCTCGTGCTGGTCATCGCGGCGGTCACGGCCGTGGGAAGTCTCATCGCCGACATGCTCTACGCGTTGGCCGATCCTCGCATCCAGTTCGCCTAGTCGACGGCTCCGAGGCCGGAAATACATGAGCCGGGGCCGTCCCTGCAGGGAGTGGCCCCGGCTCGGCTACTACATCAGGCTTCGCGCAGGTACGCCAGCGCCAGGCGGGCTGTCGCGAGCAGGGCGTCCTCGTGGGTGCGCTCGTGCGTGTGGCTCGCGTCGACGCCCGGGCCGAAGAGTCCGATCCGCATGTCGCGGCCGCTGTGCGCGGCGGCTGTCGCGTCAGAGGAGTAGTAGGGATAGATGTCCTGGACAAAGGGCACGCCCTCGGCCTGGGCCAGAGCGCAGAGGCGCTGGCGGACGCTGAAGTCGTAGGGACCGCCGCTGTCCTTGGCGCAGATCGTGACGTGGTGCTCGTCGGATGCCTGCCCGGCCCCGACCGCGGCCATGTCGACGGCGATGATCTCGTCGACGTCGTCGGGGATGCCGGCGGGGGCTCCCTGGCCAACCTCCTCGTAGACGCTGAAGTGGAGGTAGGTCGTGTGCCGCGGCGCCGGACCTTGCGCCACCTCGCGCGCCGCGGCCAGCAGGGCTGCTGCGCACGCCTTGTCGTCGAGGAAGCGCGACTTGACGAAGCCGCCCGCGGTCAGCTGCGCGCGGGGATCGAGCACTACGAAGTCTCCGGGGGAGATGCCCGCGGCGAGCACGTCCGCGCGGCTCCCGACGTTCATGTCGAGGCGCAGGCGCATCTCGTGCCAGGAGCGCTTCTGCTCCTCGTAACGGGGACCGAAGACGTGGGTCGAGGCCAGATCGGGCAGGATCGTGCCGGTGACGGGCCCGGACGTGGTCCAGACCTCGACGTAGGCGCCATCGCAGGACAGAGCGGGCAGTCCGCCCACTGGGCTCAAGCGCAGGCGTCCGTCGGGCATGATTTCGGCGACGATGGCGGCAAGTGTGTCGACATGCGCCGTGAGCGCCCGCGGCCGCCCGCCCCCTGTGCCCGCGATCTTCGCGACCACGGCGCCGCGGGCGCTTCGGCTGACGGGAAGTCCGAAGCTTGCGAGCTTCTCTGCGCAGAGGTCGGCCGCCGCTTCGGCGTGGCCCGTCGGGGAGTGCACCGCAAGAAGTTCCATCAAGTCTTGCACGATATCGTGAGCCTGCAAGTCCACACGCTCCCTCGAGGAGGATAGGCGGTCAGCGCCGCGCATCCAGTTTAGCCGTGCCGCGTGGGCCGCGCATAGAATGCGAGCCCCGCATCGAAGCCTACTCTAGGCGGGGGGTGGCCTCGTGGCTTCGCGCAACCAAGAGCTCCAGGACATCGCACGTCGCGGCGAGGAGATGCTGCACGATCTTTCCGGCTGGCTCGGGACAGGCCTTTCGGATGTCATCGCGCCGACCCTGGGAGCGAACGAGGACTGGCTCGAGGCGAACTATCTCGATACGTATCCGGCTGTGAGCCGCCAACTCCTTCTGGCGGGCCGGCGCGCCCTTCTAGTCTACTTCGGCGGCGCCATCGACCGGGAGGAGGTCGAGCGCGAACTCGTGGCCGCACTCCAGGCGGCGCCGCCGCAGGCCCTTGGCGACCTCAGGATTCTGGCGCAGGCCGCCCTGCCGAGCCTGGTGGTGAAAGAGATCACCACCTGGACCGATGCCGCGGACGAGTTCGTGGCGGGACACCTCATCCTGTTCATCGACGGCGTCGCGGGCGCCTTGGCCTTCGACATCAAGACGATCCCCGTGCGCAGTCTTGAGGCGCCCAAGGTGGAGCAGTCGGTGATGGGGCCCCAGGTGGCGTTCATCGAGGATCTCAAGACCAATCTCGCCCTGATACGAGACCGCATCCGCACACCGAAGCTCAAGACCTGGCACCGGGCCGTGGGACGTGAGACGAAGACGCAGGTGGCGATCATGCACCTCGAGGGAGTCGCCGATGCCGAACTCGTCGGGGCCGTGCATGACACGATCGGAGAGGCGCAGCCGAAGGATCTCCAGGTCGTAGCCACGCTCACGGGACTCCTCGAGCAGCGCCCGTACTCGCTCTTCCCGCAACTGCGCATGACGCAGCGCATCGACGAGGCGACGCGCGCCGTCCTCTCCGGCCGCATGCTGATCATGATGCACGGAGACCCGACGGTCGCGATCTACCCGTCGACGCTGGGCGACTTCTACCGCACCATGGAGGACTACATGCTGACCTTCTGGGAGGCCAGCTACATCCGCGTCCTGCGCTTCATCGCGACGCTGACGGCGCTCTATCTGCCGGCCTTCTATGTCGCCGCGACCACCGTCAACCCGGATCTCATGCCCACGCGCCTCGCGATCGTGGTGGCCGGGTCGCGCGAAGGCGTGCCGTTTTCGCCGCTCATCGAGGTCGTAATCATGTTCGTGATCGTCGAGTTCCTGCGCGAGGCGGCCCTGCGCATGCCGGAGCAGATGAGCTCCACGCTCGGCACCGTGGGTGCGATCGTGGTCGGCACGGCGCTCGTCAAGGCTGGTCTCATCTCGGACCTCATGATCGTGATCGCGACGATCGCCGCCGTCGCGGACTTCACCGCTCCATCGTTCGAGATCACATCGGTCTGGCGCATCCTGCTCTGGCCGATGGCCCTGGCGGCGGCGCTCTGGGGCATGCTCGGCATCATCGCGCTCAGCTTCGCCGTCGTGGCTGGCCTGGCTTCCCTCGAGGTGGCCGGCCGTCCCTATCTCGCACCTCTGGTGCCAAGCCGTTCAGGGGAGATGCGCGACGCGTTCGTGCGCATGCCGGTGCGCGCCCTCGGCCCCCTGCACGGGGAAGACCACGGCTCGCTGCTGGCGGCGCTTGGCCTCGATCGCCTGGTTCGGGCGATACGCAGATGAGGCGGCACTGCCTGATCGCCTGCGCGCTCAGTCTCCTGACGCTTGCCGGCTGCGGCAGGCGACCCGCCATCACACCGATCGACGCCCGGGCGCTGGTGCTCGCCGTCGGGGCGGACAAGGCGGGCAAGCAGGATGTCCGCTACACGCTCGAGATTCCGAGCCCGCAGTCCCTCAGCGGCAGCTCGGGCGGCGGTAACGAGTTCTACTCCGTGCAGGCAGTGGCGAAGAGCCTCGCCGAGGCGATCAGTCACATGGAGAACGAGACGAGCCGCGACATCTATCTCGGCCAGATGCATGTGCTCATCCTCGCGCTGGATCTGCCGCCCGATCTGCGCGACCGGCTGATCGCCGAGGAGGAGCGTTTCGGCGAGACGGATGACACCCAGTGGTTCGCGCTGGCGGACGGCAAGGCCGGCAAGCTCCTGCAGCCCCCGGCTCTGGAGGAGAGGCTGCCGGCCTTCTTCTACAGCACGCACTTCAATTGCGTGGGCTGCCAGTCCATCGATTACGGCGTACCGGCTTGGAGGGTCCAGGCGGAACTGGCGGCGCCAGGCAGCGTCGCGGTGGTGCCGGTGGCGAAGGCGCAGGACGGGCAGATCATGGTCAACCGCGTCGCCGCACTGCGCCGCCTGAAGGCGCCCTTCGTCTTCACGCCGGAAGAGACGGTCAGCGTGATGACCCTGCGAGGAAGGCTCACGAAGGGCAGTTTCACCTTCCCGACGCCGCTCGGCAGCGCAACGGTGCGCAGCATGCATGCGAAGGTCACCCGCAGCGCAGCCATCGGCAGGGACCGACGCCTGCATCTCACCGCGAGTGTGACCTATCAGGGGCTCGTGGCGCAGCGGCCCGAGCGCGTCCAGCACATGACGGCAAAGGCTCTCGGGGTCATGCAGGAGTCCTGCGCCAAGGCGCTCGCACAGAAGCTCACGGCGGCGATCAGCCGCGCGCAGCGGGCTGGCGTCGACCCCTTCGACTTCGCCCAGACCGTCTACCTTGAAGATCCCGAGGCGTTCCGGGCGCTCGGCGACTATGCGGCGGCATTCCGGCAGGCTGTCGTGACCGTCCGCGTCCAGGTGCACCTACCGGACCAGGGCATCCTGGTATGAGGGCAGGCAGCGGCATCAGCGGAGCTGAGACTACGTTTCTCACGGCCGGGGCAACATTCGCGACAGGTGTCTTCGTCCTGCCGCGACTGCTTGTGGCCGATGCCGGGCGCGCAGGTATCCTGGCGCTGCTCCTCGTGGCGCTTGCGGCGATCTTGTGGACCAGTTGGATCGCAGGCCGATCACAGCGACTGCCAGCTCGCAGCCTGCCTCTCGCGCTCGTCCGCCAGGGCGGCGCCGGAGGCCGGGCTTGGCTCGTGCTGCTGGCGCTCTTCGAACTGCTGCTGGCGGGTGAGGTGTCGGCGCAGTTCGCCACGATGGCTGTCGCCGTCATCCTGCCCGGCGCGTCGCGTTTCGGCGTCTCGACGCTCATCCTCCTCAGCGCGTTCACGGCTGCCCGCCATCGTGTCGAGGGACTTGCGCGCACCGTCTACGTCAGCTTCCTCTTTGCCGGAATGTTGGCATTCGCCGCCTTCGCGCTGCTGCTGGGACGTGCCGACCAGCTCGCCGCCGTGCTGCCGGGACCGCACCTGAGTGTGGGACCCATCCTCGCGGGAAGCATCGACAGCATTGGCCTATATGCCGGGGCCACCACGATCGTCGCCTTCCTGCCGGCACAGAGGTATTCGCGGCAGATGCCGGCCGTCATCGGCGGAGTCATCCTCGTCACCGTGCTCATCGTCGTCGCCTATGTCGCGGCGATAGGCACGGGAGGTCCGGGGTACGTGCTGACGCAGATCTGGCCGGTGGTCACCGCGCTGCGCACCCTCGTCCTGCGCAGCTTCGTCCTCAACCGCATCGGGCTCGTCGTCGTCCTCGCCTGGAGCGCCTTCGTCCTCACCTTCAGCGCCACGCACCTGTGGGCGGCAGCCGAGTACGCCTGCATCGCCATGGACAGCCAGCGCTCCCGGCCGCTCGTCGCCCTTGCGGGCACGGTCCTGGCGGGGGTGTTCGCCACCTTCTCGGGCCCCGAGGCACAGACGGAGGTGATCGTGCGCCACGTCGTCGGACCGGCTGTCGCCGTCGTCCTGCTCAGCTGGATCCTGCTCGCCTACCTGCTCACGCGGCGTCGACCGCAGGCGAGCGGGGGATGACGGCGCCGCAGCCTTTGCGCCAGGAGCATCTGGGGGGCAGAGGTCACGGGGAGGTGGTCTGGTACCCGCTGCTCGACGCCGATGCGATGCGCCGCATCTTCCCTGACCCACGCGATGAAGCGGGCCTCCTCGTGCTGAGCGGTGACAGCCGCCTGGAGGTGCGCGTGCGAGAGGGGCAGGTGGCGCTCAGGGCGTTTGAGATCGGCGCGCCGCGCGAGTCGGGGCCGTTCGCGATGCTCTGCCTGCCCGAGAGGCTCTGCCTGTTCGCGCGGCAGGAATCTCGCGCCGCGAGGGAGATCGTGGCGTCCCTCCATGAGGCCACGAGCACGCAAGAGGCATTTTGGCTCGCCTGGCAGAGCCTCGTCTCCGGTTACCAGGCGGAGAGCGAGGCGAACGTCGCAGCCGCAGAGGAAGTGGCCCAGCGCGTGCTGGTCGGACCACAAAAGGGGCTCGGCCACCAGACCTATCGCGTGCGGCGGCGCGCCTTCTCCCTGCGGCAGGCTGTGCAGAGGGCGCAGGCCATCTTCGCGGTTCTCTCCGGTGAGCTGCCCGCGCTGTGGGGCGAGGACGCGGAGCGGGCCTGTCGCGAGACCAGCCAGCGCATCGCCCGTGCCTACGCGGACATCGAGTCGGTGCGCGAATCGCTCGGCGAGACGGTCGAGGCCTACACGTCCGTGCAGGCGAACGAGATGACGCACGTCATGCAGGTCCTGACAATCGTCTCGCTGCTCTTCCTGCCGTCGACCCTGATCGCATCGATCTACGGCATGAACTTCCGCATTCCCGAGTACGGCTGGCCGAGGGGCTACGCCTGGTCGCTCGGCCTCATGGTCGTCCTGACGGGCCTGACGCTCTTCTGGGCGGCACGCCGCAGGTGGCTGCGCTGAATGTCGCGGCCTGAGGTCTCTCGGCATCGCGACGCCCCCGCCGGGAACCTTAGGTGCGGGTGAGCGATGTGCCGCTGCGAGAACTCGCGGTCCGTGCCGTGCCGCCGGCGAAGGCGGCGATCGCGGCTGGGCTCTCCTGGTGGCTGGCCACCCTGGCCTTCGGCAGCCACCAGCCGTACTTCGCCTCGCTCGCCGCGATCCTGTCGCTCCAGGTGACGGTCTACGAAACGCTCGCGTTCGGCGCCCAGCGCATTCTTGGCGTCGTGCTGGGCATCGCCCTGAGCCTTGGGCTCGTGCACGTTCTGCGGGCGAGCGCGGCTGCCGTGGCGCTGCTGGTCTTCCTCGGCATGTCCGTGTCGAGCCTGCTCGGCTTTCGCGCGCGCGCGGCGACGCAGGTGGGCGTCTCCGGACTCCTGGTGCTGGCCTTGGGCGGCAAGCCCGAGTACGCCGCTGCGCGCCTCATGGAGACAGTCCTGGGGGCCCTGGTCGGCGTCGGGGTGCAGGCACTCCTCTGGCCGCCCGACCCCACGCCTTCGGCGCTTGAGGCTGTGGCCGCGCTGGGCCGGGCGATCGAGGAGGAACTCCATACGCTCCAGTCCCGGACCGCACCGGCACGGCCGGGCCGGGCGCTGGCCCTGGCGAGACAGGCGAGTGAGGCAGAGGCCGCAGTGACACTGGCGCGTCAGAGTCTGAGGCTCAATCCGCTCAGGCGCGGGCGCGCGCAAGACGCCCGGCGACTCGAGATTGCGTTTGCGGCGCTCGAGCGGGTCGCGATCGAGGTGCGCGGCATGGGGCGCAGCCTGCGCGAAAGCGATCGCACTGTGCTGCATCCCCTCGTCGAGCCTGCCCTCGCAGCCGCCTGCGCGGCGGTGCGCGCGTTCGTGCGCGAGGTGGAGGGGCCCGGCCCCGGGGCGCGCGCCATGCTCCGCGCGGCACTGGAGCGGCTGGCGCAGGCAAACCGTGCGATGCTCGAGCCTTTGCTAGAGTTGACGGCGGCTGAACCGTTGCGCGAAGGCGGGGCCCTTCTGTCGGACCTCCGCCGCCTGCAGGAGGACGTCGCGCAGGCCGCGCAGGCCCTTGTCGCAGCCTCCGCCGCGCGCAGTGGCAGAGCGAGGCCGGACCCGGCTTAGCAGCATGGCCGACTGGACCTTGTGCACAAATTCTTTTGCCACCGAGGAAGGAATCGGACAGAGACCCGCGGAAATGTTCGACCGACCAGTCGGTTGAAGGGGGTGGTGCGGTGGCAAGATCCGCGGAAATCCTCGGAGCGGCCGCGGACCTCTTCCACACGCGCGGCTACCACGCGACGACGATGGACGATATCGCGCACGCCGTGGGTCTCAAGAAGGGCAGCCTCTATCACTACGTGACCGCGAAGGAGGTCCTGCTGCAGACGCTTGCGGAGGAGACGATCGCCGGCTATCTTGCGGACGGCGAGCGCATGGCCGCCGCGGGCGGCTCGGCGTCGGAGCGTCTGATGCGCATCATCGAGGCGCATGTGCTGCGCCTGTGCGCCGCACCCGAACGGGTGACGGTGCTGGTGCGGGAGTCGCATTACGTGCCGGATGAGCTGGCGGCCGAGGTGCGCGGCATGACGCACCGCTACAACCACCTGGTCGCCGATTTGGTCGCGGAAGGCATCGATGAGGGCGAGTTCCAGCCGACGGACCCTGCCGTCGCCGCGCTGATGCTGCTCGGCGCGCTCAACTGGGCGCACCGCTGGTACCAGCCGGATGGCCGCCTGTCGCCGGAAGAGATCGGCAGGCAGTTCGCCCAGACGTTTCTTGAAGGCTTGCGGAAGAGAGGCGAGTAGATATGTTCCGCTTTGATTGGGACGAGGACAGCACCGCCGTCGCCGAGCTCGCGCGGGACTTCGGACGCACCGCCGCGCCAGAGGAACGCGCCGCGGAGGAGGCGCGGGCGGTGCCGGCCGCGCTGAGGGACCAGGCCCGGGATCTCGGACTGCTCGACCTCGCGCGCAGCGCCGAGCACGGTGGCCTGGGACTGCCGGCACTCGCGGTGGGGCATGCCGTGGCTAGTCTCGTCGCGGAGGCGCCCACCATCGGCACGTCGCTCCTGCTGCCCGAGGCGGCGGCACTGTTCGGTGAACAGTCGCTGGTCGGCTTTCTCGACGGCGGCAGCGGTCACCTCGGCTATCGTCGCAGCGGGGAAGTGCGGCTCGCAGGTGCGCAGGTCGCCGGCACGATCGGCTTCGCCGCCGCGGGCGGCGACCGTCCGAACTGTCTTTTGATCGCCGCTGGCGACGACGGGGACCGTTTCTGCCGCGTCGACGCGGGTGCCCTCGCTTTCAGTCCGGCCTCGGCCATGGGCCTCGCCGCCTTGCAGACGGCCAGGATCGTGGTGGACGGCAGGGCGGAGGTCCTGGGAGCCTGCGGAGCTCGGGAGCGCACGGCGCTCTTTCTCTACTTCGCTCCCTTCTTCCACGGCTACAGCCGAGCGGCGCTCGCCTACGCGCGTGACTACGCCGCCCAGCGCAAGGCGTTCGGCCGCCTGATCGGCAGCTTCCAGGGCATCGCCTTTCCGCTCGCCGAGGTGGCGATGGAGAGCGAGGCCGCAGAGCTCCTCTGGCAGGAGGCCGCGTGGCGGCACGACCGCGGCGAGGACGCGTTCGCGCCGGCGGCACAGGCCCTCCGGGCGGCCAAGGACGCGGCGTTCCTGGCCGTGAACACCTGTGTCGGCACCCTGGGTGGCCACGGCTTTGTCGACGACCATCCGGCCGAGCGTTGGCTCAGGGACGTCGAGACGCTCTCGGCGCTCACGGGTCACCGGCAGGCCTTGGCGCAGGCGGCGATCCCGATCGAGACGAGAGAGGAGGCCGAGGGTATTGCCTGACTTTGCCGAGTCCTCGAAGGAACAGACGATCCGCGCGTACCTCCATTACTTCGCGGAGACCGAGATCCGACCGAGAAGCCTCGAGGCGGACCGCATGGCGGACATCCAGCCGGACTTCTACGCCGTCCTCGACCGCGCGGGCATTTCGACCGAGATGATGCCGCGAGACCCCGGCTCCTCCCGGTCTTCGGCGGCGAGCGACGCGCCACGCGAGCACCAGACGCTGCGCAACGCCGTGCTGGCGTCGGAGGAGCTCTCGTGGGGCGACGCTTCGTTCATGCTCTCCCTGCCCGGTCCCGGACTCGGCGGCCCGCCGGTGAGCTTCATCGGCACGCGCGAGCAGCGCGACCGGTTCTTCGCCATCTTCCAGGACAAAGACCGGCCGCACTTCGGCGCCTATGCCCTCACCGAGCCTGAAGCGGGTTCGGACGTCGCGGGCATCCGGACGCGCTGCGAGGAAGTGCCGGGCGGCTACCGCATCACCGGCACCAAGACGTTCATCACCAATGGCAGCCGTGCCGACTGGGTGGTCGTCTTCGCGACGCTCGACCAGTCGCTCGGCCGGGCGGGGCACCGCACCTTCGTCGTCGAGCGGGGCCGTGAGGGCTTCAGCGTCGGGCGCAAGCACCACAAGCTTGGCCTGAGGGCCAGCGACACGGCGGAACTCGTGTTCCAGGACTGCTTCGTGCCGGAGGAGAACCTCCTGGGCGGCCGCGAGCACTACGAGCGGCAGCAGAGCAAGGAAGGCTTCAAGGTGGCCATGGCCACGTTCGACTCCACCCGGCCGCTTGTGGCCGCGATGGCGGTGGGCATTGCCCGCGCGGCGGCGGAGCGGGCGCGGGAACTGGTGCAGCAGCGCTACATGCTCGGTCGCGGACTGCCGCGCTACAGGGCGATTCTCGAGTCCCTCGACGACATGGACCGCCGCGTGCGCGCTGCGCGCCTCCTGACCTGGAAGTCCGCCTACCTCGCGGATGCGCGCGAGTCGCAGAGCCGCGCCGCATCGATGGCCAAGGCCTATGCCGGCGGCCAGGCGGTGCAGATCTGCCGCGAGGCACTCGAGCTGACCTCGGATTCCGGCGAGGAGCCGGATCCCTTCCTCGAGAAGTGGTTCCGGGACATCCGTGTCTTCGACCTCTTCGAAGGCACGGCGCAGGTGCAGCGACTCGTCGTCGCGCGCAGGCTGTTCGACGAAATCGGAGCGAAGGTGGGACTCTGATGCGGATCCTCTGTTTCGTCAAGGCGATCCTCGATCCCGAGGCACCGCCCGGCGCCATCCGCTTCCCTGGCAAGGTGGAGAGCGGTGATGTCTCGACGGTGCTGGGACCGTTCGAAGGCAATGCCCTCGAGCTTGCCCTACAGATCTCCGAAGCTTCCGCGGGCAGTTTCACGGCCGTCGCCATGGGCGATGGGGCCCAGGACGTCGCGCTGCGCAAGGCCCTGGCGCTCGGTGCCGGGCGGGCGGCGCGCATCGATGTGGCAACGGGCTTCGTGGACCCCCTAGGGGCGGCGAGGCGCCTCGAGGCGGCGGCCAAGGAACTCGGCGGGGCGGATGTCTATATCTTCGGCCGCCAGGCCGGCGACTGGGACATGGGCGTAACGGCTGGGCTCTTCGCCGGACTTTTGGACCTGCCATTCGTGCCGCTCGTACAGCAGGCAGAGGTGGCCGGCGAGGGACTCAGGCTCCGGCGCGAGATCCCAGGCGGCTACGAGGAAAGCCTGCGCACCGGACCCATCGTGCTGAGCGTGACGAACGGGCCGCGCACCCTGATGCGCCTCCCGAAGGTGAAGGATGTCATGCTGGCCAACCGCAAGCCGATCGATGTCCTGAAGCCGGCCGAGGTCGGGGAGAACCTGACGCTCGCGGAGATCGCTCAAGCTCAGGTGACCCGCCAGAGCCGCATGATCACGGGCGACGCGGCCTCGCAGGCCGCCCAGCTCGCCGCCGAGCTGAGGCGTTTCCTCGTCACGGGAGGTGGCAACTGATGCGCAGCGCAGTACTGGCGCGCCTCTTGGACCTCGGCGAGACGCCGGCCCGCGAGGCGATGGGATTGATGGAGGCCCTGGGCGGCGAGATGCGCAGCCTCATTCTTGCCTCGTCTGCCCAGGACGCCGTGGCGGCCGTGGGCGATGTGCACCTCGGCGTCCACCCGGCGCTCGAGGACCCTGACCCTGAGATTGCCTATCTTGCAGCCGTACGGTTGATCGGCGACGTGCCGCCCGACCTCCTGCTGCTGCCCGAGGGACCGCTCTTTGAGATGATCGGGGCAAGACTCGCGGGACACTTCGGCATGAGCGCCGTACGCGACGTCGACGAAGTGACCGCCGAGAGCGGGGCGATCGTCCTGCGCAAGGGCGCCTACGGCGGCAAGGCAAATGTCCGCCTCAGGGCCAGCGGCGGCGTCGTGGCAGGGCTGCGCGCGGGCGCATTCCCCGCGGCAGACCCGCAGCCGCAGACGGCGTCGATCGAGGACCTGGGCCCGCTGGCCGAGGGAGGCAAGGAGCGCAGAACGGTGCGGGACACCTCCGGCGACGATCTCGGTCGGGCCAAGGTGATCGTCTCCGGCGGGCGCGGACTCGGCAGCCGCGAAGGCTACGAGAGCCTCAGGCCGTTCGCCTCCCTGCTGGGCGCGTCGCTCGGCGCATCGCGCGCCGCGGTCGATGAGGGCTGGGCGAGTCCTTCGCAGCAGGTGGGCATCACCGGGCGCAAGGTGGCGCCAGAGCTCTACCTCGCGATCGGCATCTCCGGCGCCAGCCAGCATCTCAGCGGCATGTCCGGCAGCCGGACCGTGATCGCCGTCAACCGCGACGAGCATGCCCCGATCTTCGAGGCGGCCGACATCGGTCTGGTGGCGGACTGGTACCAGATCTGGCCGCACCTTCAGAAGGCCTTGGAGGGCTAGCCTGTGGGCATTCCGCATCGAGTCGTCTACTGGAACGTGCCTGACCACGCGTGGATGTATCTGCCCTTCGCCATCCTCTGCATCGTGTTCGCGTATGGGGTGTGGCGTCGCTGGCGGGTCTGGGCGACGGGGCGGCGGATGCCGCTCCGCCCCTGGGGGCCGCGCCTCAGACGCCTCCTCAGCCACGCCGGGCTTCAGTCCCGCGTGGTGCGCAGGCCCCTGCAGGGCTATGCCCACCTGGCATTGGCCGTCGCATTCGTGCTCCTCTTCATCGGCACCGTCGTCGTAGCCCTCAAGGCCGACTTCGGCTTGCCCGTGATGCAGGGGGCGTTCTACCTCTGGTTCGAGTCGGCGACGCTCGACGCCGCAGGGCTCGCGGGTATCATCGCACTCGCGATCTTCCTCGTCCGCCGCTACGCGCTGCGGCCATCGGCCCTGGGCCGAGAACTGCCGGACTTCCTCGTCCCCTTCACGCTGCTGATCATCCTGATCACCGGCTTTCTGCTCCAGTCGCTGCGGATCTACGCGACGCACGACCCCTGGGGCGCCTACAGCTTCGTCAGTTACGGCCTGAGCGCGCTCTATGCGGCCTGGCACCTCTCCACGCCCGCGGCGCTCATCATCCACCGGTCGCTCTGGTGGTTCCATCTGCTGCTCGCGTTCAGCTTCCTGGGTGCCATCCCGTACAGCAAGCTCTTCCACCTCTTCATGGCCCCGGTGGCGATCCTGCTCTCCGACCCGGACGGTGCGACCAAGCTCGAGAAGCTCGACCTTGAGCACTCGGAACGGCTCGGCGCGAACATGCTCACGGATTTCACCGTCAAGGACCTCATCGACCTCGACGCCTGCACCGAGTGCGGGCGATGCGAGGAGGCCTGCCCAGCCTTCGCGTCGGGCAAGCCGCTTTCGCCGAAGCGCCTGATCCTCGACCTGCGCGAGCATGCCCACGAGCGCCCTTTAGAACCGCTGACGGCGGCGATCAAGGACGAGACGCTCTTCGCCTGCACGACCTGTCGGGCGTGCATGGAGGCGTGCCCCGTGGACATCGAGCATGTGCCCAAGATCGTCGGCATGCGGCGCTTCCGCGTCATGGAGGAGGGCGAGATGCCCACCGGGCTCGCCGAGGCGGTTCAGGGCATCGAGGAGCGCGGCCACCCCTTCCGCGGGGCCCAGGCCAGCCGCACCACCTGGATGGAAGGCCTACCGATCCGCGAGTGGCAGCCCGGCGAACCGTGCGAGACGCTGCTCTGGGTCGGGTGCGCTGGCGCCTTCGACCCGCGCGCGCAGAAGGTCGCCCGCGCCCTGACGCAGCTTCTGCTCGCCATGGGCGAGGACCTGAAGGTGCTCGGCCGGCGCGAGAGCTGCACCGGCGACCCGGCGCGCCGGGCGGGCCAGGAGTATCTCTACCAGATGCAGGCGGAGGAGAACGTCAAGACCCTCAAGGACGTGGCGCCGCGCCGCATCGTCACGATGTGCCCGCATTGCCTGCACCAGCTGCGCGACGAGTACCGGGACTTCGGTGCCGACTTTGAGGTGGTCCACCACAGCGAGTACCTGCAGGCGGCGCTTGTTACCGGACGGATCAAGGCGGCGGCCGGTGGTCGTCGCATCACCTACCACGACCCCTGCTACCTTGGCCGCTACGAAGGCGTCTTCGCGGCGCCGCGCGAGGTCTTGAAGGCCGCGGGAGGCGACGTGGTGGAGATGGCCCATCACGGCCCGGACTCCTTCTGCTGCGGCGCCGGTGGCGGTTGGGCCTTCCGGGAGGAAGGCGTGCCGCGCGTCAACCGCCTGCGTGCGAAGGAGGCGGTGGCGACCGGTGCCGAGGTCGTGGCGACCGGCTGCCCCTTCTGCCTCAGCATGATGACGGACGGCGTCAAGGCGGAGGGTGGGGGCGAGGTGGAGGACATTGCCGAGATCCTCTGGACGCAGGTGGCGCCTGAGGTGACGGCACGAGGTTGAAGGGAGTGAGTGCCTTGGTGCTCGCGGCCTCGGAGGAGTACAGTCCCTGGGTCAAGCATCTCGACTACCCCGACCTTGCGATCTGGCAGCTGCTCGAACGGACAGCCAACCGCTTCCCCGACCGGCCCGCGTTGCGCTTCTTCGGCCGGCAGACGACGTACAGGGCCCTCATGGACCTGGTGGAGCGGTTCGCGCGGGGGCTTGCGGCGCTCGGCGTCAAGCCGGGCGACCGCGTCGCGCTCGTCCTGCCGAACGCGCCTCAGATGGTGATCGGCTATTACGGCACGCTGCGCGCCGGCGCCGTCGTGGTGCCGACCAACCCCCTCTACACGCCGCGCGAGTTCGCTGTGCAGATGCGCGACTGCGAGCCGCAGGTCATCCTGGCGCTCGATCTCGTGATTCCGCGCCTCAGGGATGCCGCCCAGGGTGCGACGCTCGTCTCGACACGCATCCGGGACTATCTTCCGCCCGTGCTGGGCCTCCTCCAGGGCATGCGCGAGCGGGGGCCGGAGCTGCCGTCGGATATCATGACGCTCGACCGGCTGCTCGCCATGGACCAGGGCGGCGATCTGCCGCCGGCGGCGGGAGCCGATGAGGTCGCGGTGCTCCAGTATACCGGCGGCACTACGGGGGTGCCGAAGGCTGCGATGCTTTCGCACCGCAACCTGGTCGCCAACGCCCTGCAGGCGGAGGCCTGGATGCCGAGCTACCAGCCGGGCAGCGAACGGGTACTTGCGGTCCTGCCGTTCTTCCACGTCTTCGGCATGACCGTCGCCCTGAACCTCGGCATCCTGACGGGCGCCGAGATCGACCTCGTGCCGCGCTTCAATCCCGCCGAGACGGCCAAGGAGGTCCGGAGGTTCAAGCCGACGCTCTTCCCTGGCGCGCCGGCGATGTACCAGGCGGTGACCGATTCCCCCCATGTGGAGAAGTGGAACATCCGCTCCATCCGCTATTGCATCTCGGGGTCGGCACCGCTGCCCGCAGAGCTGCAGGCGCGGTTCGAGCGCATGACGGGAGGCGTCCTGGTCGAGGGCTACGGTCTGACCGAGGCGAGCCCCGTGACACACTGCAACCCGCTCGCCGGCGACCGCCGCACGGGTACCGTGGGGCGGCCCTTTCCGGACACCGAGCAGCGCATTCTCGACCCCGAGGATCCCGCGCAGGAACTCGGACCGGGCGAGGTGGGAGAGCTCGCGGTGAAGGGACCGCAGGTGATGCTGGGTTACTACAACCAGCCTGCGGAGACGTCCGCCGTGCTCGAGGACGGCTGGCTCCGCACCGGCGATCTCGCCACCATCGACAAGGACGGCTTCTGCCGCATCGTCGACCGCAAGAAGGACGTCATCATCGTGAGCGGTTTCAACGTCTATCCGCGCGAGGTGGAGGAGGTGCTCCTGCGCCATCCAGGCGTGCATGAGGCCGTGGTGGTGGGGGTGCCCGACGAGCGGCGCGGCCAGCTGGTGCGGGCGGTGGTCGTGCCCTGGCCGGATCGGCGTCCGACCGAGGAGGAGCTCGGGGCCTACTGCCGCGAGCGTCTCGCGGGCTACAAGACGCCGCGCCAGTTCGAGCTCAGGGATGAGCTGCCCCGCACGGCGATCGGCAAGGTGCTGCGTCGCGTGCTGGTGGCGGAGGCCTTGGAGAAGAAGGAGGAGTAGCGTTGGCAACAGTCATCTTGAGTGCCAAGCGGACACCGGTCGGCAGCTTCGGGGGCGCCCTGCGCGATGTGCACGCGACCGCGCTCGGCAAGGTGGCGGGGGAGGCGGCGATCGAGGCGGCCGGCGTCCAGCGCGAACAGATCGACGAGGTGATCTACGGGTCAGGCGGCATGCCGATCGCGGAAGCGAACCTCGCCCGCCAGGTGGGTCTCGCGCTCGAGCTGCCGGTGGAGGTGCCGGCCTACACGGTACAGCGGAACTGCGCCTCCGGTATCCAGGCCATCGTCTCCGGCGCACAGGAGATCGCGCTCGGCGACGCCAAGCTAATCCTGGCGGGCGGAGCCGAGAGCATGTCGACGGCGCCCTACCTCCTCTACGGCGCCCGCTGGGGCATGCGACTCAGGCACGGCGAAGTGCGCGACGGCATCTGGGAGGGACTCACAGACTACTACACCGGCATGGTCATGGGCGAGACGGCAGAGATCCTCGCGGACGACTACGACATCTCCCGGCGCGAGATGGATGAGCTGGCTGTCGCGAGCCACCAGAAGGCATTCAAGGCCAGCCGGTCCGGTACGTTCAAGGACGAGATCGCGCCTGTGGAGATCCCGTCGCGCCGCGGTGAGGCGGAGGTGCTACGCCAGGACGAAGGCATCCTGGCAGGGCTTTCGGTGGAGCGTCTGGCAACGGCACCTGCCACCTTCCGCAAGGGCGGTCGCGTGACGCCGGGCAACTCCTCGCCGCTCAACGACGCCGGAGCTGCGACGGTCCTCGCTGATGAGGAGTGGGCTCGCGCCCAGGGCCTCAAGCCGCTGGCCCGCATCGTCAGCTACGGCTTCGTGGGTCTGGACCCAACGCGCATGGGACTCGGGCCGGTCGGCGCCACCCGCAAGGCACTCGCGCGGGCGGGCCTCGAACTCAAGGACATCGGCCTGATCGAGATCAACGAGGCGTTCGCGGCGCAGTACCTGGCCGTCGAGCGCGAGATGAAGTGGGATCGCGGCATCGTCAACGTGAACGGCGGCGCGCTGGCGCTCGGACACCCGATCGGCGCCACCGGCGTCCGCCTCGTGACGACACTCGTGCACGAGATGCGGCGGCGCTCTGTGCGCTACGGGCTCGCTACGCTCTGCGTCGGCGGCGGCCAGGGGGCCAGCGTGATCCTGGAGGTGACCGACTGATGTACGTCTTCAAGGCAGCCGTGCTCGGCGCCGGCACGATGGGGGCGGAGATCGCGCAGGTGATCTCGCTCTCTGGCTTGCCGGTCATCCTCAAGGATGTGGACGAGAAGCAGATCGAGCGCGGCATGAAGCATATCCGGGGCATCTACGCGCGCCGCGTGCAGCGTGGCCGCATGACGGAGCGCGAGGCCGAGGACCATATGGCGCTGGTCACGGGCCAACTCGACTACCAGGGCTTCTCCGACGTCGACCTCGCGATCGAGGCGGTGCCCGAAAAGCTCGACCTGAAGCGGGCGGTGCTGCAGGAGGTCGAGGGGAACCTGCCGCGCACCGCGCTTATCGCGACCAACACATCCGCCCTGCCGGTGAGCGAGATCGCCAAGGGACTCGCGAAGCCGTCGCGCTTCCTCGGCCTCCACTTCTTCTTCCCGGCCTCCGTCATGCGCCTCGTCGAGGTGATCGGCGGCGAGGCTACGGATGAGGAGACGACCGACTCCGGTGTCGAGTTCGTGGAGGGCATCCGCCGCATCCCCGTCCGCGTCAAGGAGTGCCCGGGCTTCCTCGTGAACCGCGTGCTGATGGCGGGTCTCGCCGAGGTGTTCCGCGCCGAGCTGGACCTCGGGCTCGAGCCGTCCCGGATCGATGCCGCCGTGGCAGCCTCGGGCCTCGCGCCGATGGGCCCCTATGCCCTCGCGGACGCCCTCGGCCTCGATATCGCCCAGGAGGTCTCGGAGACGCTGCGGGCGGCCTACGGCGACCGTTTCGACCTCGGCGGCCGCATCGCCGGCCTGATCGCCGAAGGCAAGCGCGGCGCGAAGAGCGGCGCCGGGTTCTACACCTATACAGGCTGAGGAGGCCGGGAAGATGGCAGACGAGAAGGAGCAGGAACTCCTGGACCGCTTCCGCTACGCGGTGCTGCTTGAGGCGGTGCGCTGCCTCGACGAAGGCATATCGAGCGCCCGTGAGATCGATATCGCGATGCGGGCCGGCGCCGGACTGCCGGAGGGGCCGCTCGCGGCAGCCGACAAGACCGGACTCGACGTGGTGCTCCGACGGCTTGAGGAGCTCGAGCAGAGGTGGGGGGACCGCTTCACGCCTCCAGGGCGCCTGAGGGAGCTTGTCGGCGCGGGAAGGACGGGAGTCGCGGCGGGGAGGGGTTTCCTTGAGTACTGATGTCATCCGCTTGACGCAGGAGGGCCTGGTCGCGATCGTCCAGATTGCGCACCCGCCGGTGAACGCCATCTCGCAGGATGTGCTCGACGGCCTGCAGGAGACCTTCCGCAGGCTCGGGGCCGACGAGAGCGTGCGGGTCGTCCTGCTCACGGGCGAAGGCGGGTTCTTCTCCGCCGGCGCGGACCTCGCGTCGGCCGCCCAGACCGGGCCGCTCGCCCTGATGCGGCGTGGACGCGAGGTGTACCGCGAACTTGCGGACTTTCCGAAGCCCGTCATCGCGGCGGTGAACGGGCTCTGCGTCGGCGGGGGGCTCGAGCTCGCGCTGCTCGCAGACCTCCGCATCTGCGCCCAGAGCGCGCGCTTCGGCCAGCCGGAGATCAACCTCGGCATCATCCCGGGTTGGGGCGGCACACAGCGGCTGCCGGCCGCGATCGGTCAGCAGCGCGCGACGGAACTCATCCTCAGTGGCCGCCTGATGCGCGCCGAGGAGGCGGAGGCGGCGGGACTCGTGCTGAAGTCCTACCCGGATGACGAACTGCGCGACCAGGCGCGCAACCTCTCGCGGCGGCTGGCGGAAAAGCCTCCGCTCGCACTGGCGGCCGCCAAGGCGGCCCTCTCCACCTGGGCCGAGCGTGGGGCCGAGGCCGGCCATGCCAGCGAGGGCGACGCGATGGAGCGCCTGACCCAGACCCAGGACGCGGCCGAGGGTGTCATGGCGTTCCTGCAGAAGCGCAAGCCCGAGTTCACGGGCCGCTAGACCTCAGCGCCGAGAGAGCGGGACGCGGATCCCGCTCTCTCGGCGTCAGGAGTCCGTCACCTGCTGTGGGCAGACGGATCCAGGTTCAGCCGCGGATAGTGGACATGCCAGAAGAGATAGCGGGTCGTGCGGTCCCAGCCCAGGTCCCACGGCACATGGAAGCGGTCGCTCGTGTGCGTGTCGACGAGCGGCACGCCCTGGCCGTCGACGGCGACCACCATACCCGTATGGACGGCTGTTCCCCGCTCGATGTAGCTGATGAGGTCGCCTGGCTGCAAGGCGCCGACCGCACCCAGGGGAAAGTCGGGTGTCGGTCGGGTCACGTCGCCGTAGCGCCCGGACGCGAAGATGTCGGCGCGCTCTGAGCCTGCGAGGTAATCTCGCAGGCCCTCGGCATTCGTCCAGGCGCGCGTGCCTCCGCCGAGCCTTCGGCTGTAGTTCCATGCCCCGGTCTGGCGCAAGCCGCTGGCGCTGAGCGCCTGCGAAATGAAGTTGGTGCAGTCGCCGCCTTCGCCGTTGTAGTTGTTGTACTGCGGGTTGTAGAGCCCTTTGTTGCCGCAGCCCGGGGCCGCGCCGCAATAGCGGTCGGCGTACGCGACCGCCGCATGGCCGGCGGGTTCGACGGAGCGCGGATGCGACGCGTTGAGCGGCGCCGGCGCGCTCTCGGGCACGGCGGACTGCGGGATGCGGGTATCCTGGTCGAGCGGGTCCGTGAAGTAGTCGGCTCGGATGTAGAAGCGTCCGCCCCTGCGCACGAGCAGATAGTCGTGCCGCACCCCTAGGCCGAACTTGTGTTCTGGTTCCGCGCCGAGGTAGTGGTATGTGTAGTCTTCGGATACGACGGCGAAGACCTGGACCCGCTCCGGCGTGCGAAACGTGATGTGCGGCGTGCGCAGCGACGTGGCCACAGCGGTCACGCGCAGCCGGCGGGCCCGGGACCACGCCCAAAGGAAGTTCTCACGTTCCCTTGCCGCTTTGAGGGCGTCGCGGGATGCTCCGCCGGGCAGAAAGACTGCCTTGAGGCGACGGTCGTCGCCCGAGAGGATGGCCTGGTTCTCCTGGCGGACGAGCGCCGTGAGCGCGGCCTTGACCTGGCGCTCACCTGACGTGAGCGGTGTGAAGCCGAGCGCGCCTTCGGGCGAGGGCATGCTAGTGAGGCAGGCGCACAGGGCAAGAAGACCGAGCGCAAGTCGCATCATGGCGGATAGGGTGGCGCCCGTTTGCCTGCGCAAGCCTGGGAATAAAGAGCAGCCCGACCTGCAGGGAAGGCGGGCTGCTCTTTGCGACGGGGCCTCGGATCAGAAGTGGAGGGCTGCGCCGAGCACGCCGACGAGGCCGACGAACCAGCAGTAGTAGGCGAACGGCCGCAGGGCGTCGCCCTGGCGCTGGCGGAAGTAGCGGGTCAGGAAGGCGACCGAGAAATAGGCGACCACAGCCGCGACGACGCCACCGAGCGCCGCGAGCGGCAGCATGCCTGGCGCGATGCTTCTGGCCGTCAGCTTCGGCACTTCGAGCACACCCGCGCCGAGAATCACGGGAAATGCGAGCAGGAAAGCGTAGCGCGCCGCTTCCGAGGTCTTGAGGCCGTAGGCGAGACCGGCGACCATGCTGGCCCCGTCGCGCGAGATGCCGGGGACGAGGGCCGTGGACTCCGCGAGCCCGACGACGATCGCCTCGCGCCAGCCGATGTCCTGCAGCGTCCTCTGGCCGCCTCTGCGCGTTCTGCCGCCGATGAAGAGGACG
>DAIBJA010000025.1 GCA_027420455.1 Clostridia bacterium
ACGATCTGCGGTCCGCAGCCCGGGATCAGCCCGACGGCGGCCGCGAGCAGGACGTCGATCAGGACGTTTCCTTGCAGCATCTGGACGAGGATGCCGCCCGACAGCGCGTTGCCCAGTTGGAAGAGGACGTCGGCCGCCACCACCCAGATGATGATCTCCGCGGCGTCGCGCACGGACGACTGGAGCGCCTGCCATAGCGGCGTGGAGGGCACCGGTGCCGGCGGCAGCCTTAGCATGACGACGCCGAGCAGGACCAGCACAACGCCAACGCCTCCGGCCAGGGCGACTGCGTGAGGCAGCAGCATGGCGCCCAGGAGACCGACCACCAACAGGGCCGGCCACAGCACCACCGCCCACATCGGCAGGCGGTTCGGCACCGGGCAACTGAAGTTTGCGTCGTCCAACCGCAGGAACTTCGCGGCTACGCTCGATTGCACCAGGTAGCCGAACGCTGCTCCCACCGCCGCAACGATCAGGGTAAGTCCCAGCGTATCGAGAGGTTTGGCGCTCCAAAGCACGAACGCCGCGTCGCCCAGTGTGGCGACATGCGCAGCGTAGAGTGTCCCGGCCGTCACCGCCCCCAGGCCATACAGGCGTGTCATGGTGATGCTGCCGGCACAGCCTGGAACAGCCGACGCCAGGGCTCCCAGCGCGGGCTGAAGGCCCCGTGTCTTTGCGAAGAGTCGTTCGAAGTTTAGATACCCTGCGGCTTCTATATACGCTACAGCAAAGAGCAGTACGGCAACCGGTAGCGCGACGCTAATTAGAGCATCCTTCGATGTCACAAGAGTTAACTGGACCAAATGCACTCTGTCCCCACCCCGAGATACAAGTTCGTCACGCCTAGATAGATATGACGGACACCCTTGCATTGCTACGGTAGTGCGGGACAGTGTACTTAGGACAGACTAAAAGTTAAGCGGCGCACACCATTTTTGTTTGCGCCGCTTTCGTTTAGGCTATCCTAACTCAGAATTACTAGAACAGTTCCTCGACGTAAATCGTCTCACCCTGGTCGCGACCCACCGATATCACGGCAGCCTTCGCGTGGGTGATCTGCTCGATGCGCTGAACGTAGCGTTCGAGGCTGTGCGGAATCTCGTTGCGGTGCGCTGGCGTACCAAGTTCGCCCCAACCGTCGAGTTCCTCGTAGATCGGCTTGCATCTGGCGAAGTCCCTGAGGGTCGCAGGCGGATCCTCGATCCGCCGACCATCCAGGTCGTACGCGACGGCGATCTTGATCTTGTCGAAGCCGGCCAGGACGTCCACCGAATTGATGGCCAGGTGCGTCAGCCCGTTGATCCTCGCCGCATAGCCCAGGAGGACGCCGTCGACCCAACCGATGCGCCGTGGGCGGCCGGTGGTCGTGCCATACTCCTTGCCCCGCTCGCGGATCGCGTCGCCCTGCTCGTTCAAAAGCTCCGTCGGGAAGGGCCCGTCGCCCACCCGGGAGGTGTACGCCTTGAGCACACCGAGCACCTTGTCGATCTTGGTCGGTCCGACTCCGGATCCGATCGTCACGCCACCCGCGACCGGGTGCGACGAGGTCACGTAGGGATAGGTGCCGTGGTCCACGTCGAGGAGCGAGCCCTGAGCCCCTTCGAAGACCACGCGCTCGCCCGCGTCGATCGCCTCGTTGACCAGGCGCGCGGTGTCGGCGACGTACGGCCGCAGGCGCTCGGCGTATCCGAGGTACTCCTCGTAGACGGCGGCCGCGGACAGGGGTTCCTGGCCGTAGACCTTCTGCAGGAGGTCGTTCTTGAGAGCGACATTCTCCTCGATCATCTCGCGCAGGCCCTCGGGATCGAGGAGGTCCGCGACGCGGATGCCGAGGCGAGCGTTCTTGTCCATGTAAGCTGGCCCGATGCCGCGGCGCGTCGTGCCGATGCGCCGAAGTCCGCGCCGATCCTCGTCGAGGCCGTCTAGCATCCTGTGGTACGGCATGATGAGGTGCGCACGGTCGGAGAGGATGAGACGGCTGGTGTCCACGCCTTCGGATCGCAGGTAGTCGATCTCCTGCAACAGGACCTCGGGGTCCACGACGACGCCGTTGCCGATGACGCTTGTGCATTCGGGATATAGGACGCCGGACGGAACGATGTGCACGCGGAAGACCTTGCCGCCTACGACGACCGTGTGCCCCGCGTTGTTGCCGCCCTGCGTGCGAACCACCATGTGTGCCTGACGGGCTAGGTAGTGGCTGACCTTTCCCTTGCCTTCGTCGCCGAACTGGGCGCCGACCACCGCGATGGCTGGCACTCTACCGCCTCCTCGAGTCGGCCTAACGGGCCGCCGCAAGGATAGCAGAGCCCCTTGACCGGTGTCAAAGGGCTCTTGGCATGGGCGACGGGAGTCCGGGAGCGCCTCTCAGCGCGGCTCTTCCACCTCGCGCAGATCGAAGCGTCCGTATTCCTTCTGGAAGTGGAGGTACACCTTCCCGACCGGACCGTTGCGCTGCTTCGCGATGTTGATCTGGGCGATGTTCTGCTGCTCGGGCGGCAGTTCCTGGTTGTAATAGTCGTCGCGGTAGATGAACGCCACCACGTCCGCGTCCTGTTCGATCGCCCCGGACTCCCTCAGGTCGGACAGCATGGGCTGCTTGTCCTGCCTGGACTCGACAGCGCGCGAGAGCTGCGAGAGAGCCACGACCGGCACGCTGAGCTCACGCGCCAGGGCCTTCAGAGACCTCGAGATCGCGGAGATCTCCTGCTGGCGGTTCTCCGTGCGGTTTCGTGCCTCCATCAGCTGCAGATAGTCGATCAGGATGAGACCGATGTGGTGCTCCGCCTTGAGACGCCTCGCCCTGGCGCGAAGGTCGAGGGCGGTGAGCGACGGCGTGTCGTCGATGAAGATCGGCGCACTCGAAAGCCGGTCGACGGCCAGGGCGAAGTTCTTCCACTCGTCGTCGCTCATGCGTCCAGTGCGCAGGTTGTTCTGGTTGATGAAACCCTCCGAGCAGACGAGGCGCAGGGCCAGCTGTTCGCGCGACATCTCGAGCGAGAAGACCGCGACCGGCACCCCTTCGACCGCCGCGTTGCGGGCGAGGTTCAACGCAAACGCCGTCTTGCCCATCGACGGGCGTGCCGCGACGATGATCAGATCGGCCGGCTGCAGACCCGCCGTCAGCTCGTCGAGGCGAGGAAAACCTGTCCGCACGCCCGTGACCCCGCCGCCCTCGCGGTAAATCGAATTCATCTTGCCGATCGTCTCGAGCAGCACGTCCTTGAGCGGCGCGTAGCTGCGGGTGCTGCGGCTCTGGGCGATCTGGAAGATCTTCGCCTCGGCCTCGTCCAGAAGCTCGTCCGCCGGCAACTGCGGGTCAAAGCCGCGCGCGACGATTTCGGTGCCGGCGCGGATCACCTGGCGGGCCAGGGAACGGTCGCGCACCATCTGCGCGTAGCGCTCGACGTGCGCCGCCGTCGCCACGCCGGCGGCCAGGGACGTGAGATAGGCGATGCCACCAGCGGCCTCGAGCCTGCCGGTCTTGCGCAGTTCCTCGGAGAGGGTCACGAGGTCGATCGGCTCGCTGCGCTCGAAGAGCGTCAGCATGGACTCGTAGATGGCGCGGTTGGCTTCGCGGTAGAAGTCCTCCGGCTGCAGGATGGTGAGCGCCTGCGGAATGGCCTCCGTCTCGATCAGCATCGAGCCGAGCACTCCGCGCTCGGCCTCGATGCTCTGGGGTGGTGTGCGGCCTACGGCGGCCTCAGGCGTTGCCACGGCCTAGGCTCGGACGACGGTGATGCGCAGGCGCGCCGTCACCTTGGCGTGCGGGCGCACCTCGACGACATATTCCCCAAGCTGGCGGATGGGCGCCGCGATCTCGATGCGGCGCTTGTCGACCTCGACGCCCTGCTGCGCGAGGGCCGACGCGATGTCCTGCGCCGTCACCGAGCCGAACGGCTTGCCGTTCTCCCCCACCTTGAGCTTCAGCTCGATCGCCATCGCGGAGATGCGCTCACCGAGTGCCTGCGCTTCCTGGAGTAGCCTGTCCTGGCGCCCTTGCGCCTTGCGCTGCTCCACCTGCGCCTGCTTCATGCGCCCCTCGGACAGATCGTCGGCAAGGCCGCGCGGGAACAGGAAGTTGCGGGCGTAGCCGTCTGCGACTTTGACGATCTCCCCGCGCTTGCCAAGATTCTTAACGTCTTCGCGCAAGATCACCTGCATGCTGTCCGGCCGCGCGAGCGCGGCCACACCTCCCGCCTTAGCTAGTTGTGGAACCGCGAATCCGACGTAGGTCGATGAAGACGTCGAGAATGCCGATCCAGATCAGGAGCTCCGCGAAGGCCGGCGTCAGGAGCAGGATTCCGAGTACGACGACCCGGATCACCGGCGGGATGCCGAGGCGCGCGAGCCAGAAGCTCAGGATGGCGAGCCCGATGACCAGGAGCGGAACTTCGCTCCACAGGACCGCAAATCCGATCCAGCGCTGCACGTCCGTCGAGAGCCCGAGCAGCCCCGAGCCAAGCTGCGCCGCGAAAAGTGCGAGGTAGATCGGCGGTAGCCATTCCGGCGCCGTCCACCTGAGGAATGGCCGGACCTCTGGAAGGCCGCGGCGACGCGCCAGCAGGGTCCAACGGGTGAAGTAGAAGCCCTCGAACAGCATGAAACCGCCATAGAGCGGCGCGACGGCCGGCAACATCGCCCCCACCTGCGCCGTGATGCTGCGCACCTCGCGCGCTGGCAGGCCGAACATCTGCCCGAGGGCATGTGCCTGCTGCGCGCTGATCTGCAGTTGCTGCCCTCCGAAGAGGGTTGGGAGCATGAAGTAGCAGGCGACTGCGGCCGTGGCGAGCAGGAAGGCCGGACCCACCTGCCTCAAAAGTGGCGCCGCTCGCCGCATCTCGGCTCCCAGGACCGCCGCCGCGAGGAAGAGTAGTGCGGCCGGTACACTCACGGCCCCGCCCAGCAGCAGGACGACCAACAGTCCGACCGCCGCCGCGATCAGCGACTCCAGCACCCCGTCCTCGAACGCGACGACGGCTATGGGCAGCAGCGCCGCTCCGCCCAGGAGCACCGGAAGGAGGACAAAGTAGCCGAGACCCGCGAGCGCGCCCCAGCCAAACCAGGCCGCGACTCGGCGCCATGCGGCCTGCCGCTCAGGTGTTGCCATGTGTTTCGAAGTGTTGCTCCAACGCGCTGAGGTCCCCGTACGCCCGTTCCACCTCGTGGCCGGACAGAGCGAGTTCGCGCGCCCGCATGGCCACCCGCGCCTCGATCTGCGCAAATGGCACCCCCAGCCTGCGCCCGAGGACATAGGTTGTGAGCACGATCGACGCGAGGGCGTCGGTCATCGCGTCCTGCGAGCTTAGCGCCACCGCCTTGAACAGCGCGGCCACACCGCCCACGAGCTCCGCTTTGAGCCAATCCATGATCTTCAGATGCCGGGCGAGCGTTTGGCTCTGGCCGAACGGCGGCACGTACGTCATCCTCTCTGCGGCCTTCTTCGTCACGTCGGGTTGGCCATCCTCCCGCTACGAAGGCCGTAGTGCTGGAAGGGAGGCGCCGTGGCGCCTCCCTTCCGGATGTCAGTCGATGGTGAACGGCAGGAGCGCGAGGTTGCGTGCCCGCTTGATCGCCACGGTCAACTGGCGCTGGTGATGCGCGCAGTTGCCGCTGATGCGTCGCGGCAGGATCTTGCCACGCTCCGTAATGTATCGCCTGAGCTTCTGGGCCTCGCGGTAATCCACCTCGACAACCTTGTCGACGCAGAAGCTGCAGACGCGCCGCTTCGAGCGGCGTCCGCGCTCTCGGCGCATCGCGTCATCTCCTTTTGATCAGAACGGAACCGGTTCGTCGTCCTCACCGAAGTCCTCGGGCTCGGCGCTGTAGGGGTCGCCCTCCACCTCGCCACCACCCGGACCACCGGAGGTGCCTGGACGGTCGAGGAACCGCACATCGTCCGCGACGACCTCGTAGACCCGCCGCCGCTGGCCATCTTGGCCATCGAAGGATCGGACCTCGAGGCGTCCTTCCACCGCGATCAGACGCCCCTTCTTGAGGTGCGCCGCGCAGGTCTCGGCCAGCTTGCGCCAGGCCCGCAGATCGATGAAGTCGGTCTCGCGCTCGCCCTGCTGATTGGCGAACGGCCGCTGCACCGCGATCGACATCCGCACGGATGCGATTCCGCTCGGGGTGTAGCGCATTTCCGGGTCGCGCACAAGCCGGCCGATCAGGATCACGCGGTTCAGCATCGGCCGCCCTCCTTTCTACTCCTCGGCAGGTTCCTGGGCTGCTTCGGGCTCCGCAGGAGCCGGCGCAGCCACGGTGCTCTCCGTCGCAGGCTCGATGCTCTCCGACGTAGGCTCGGTGCTCTCCGGCGTAGGCTCGGTGGTCTCCGTCGCAGGCTCGGCTTCCTGGGCCTGCGCGGCCTGTGCAGCCTGGATCTCGCTGCGGCGAACCGGCAGGCCGGGGCTCTGCCTCTCTCCGGCGGGAACAGGGCCGCTGCGGACGCCGTCGGTCCGCGGTCCAGCCTCAGGCATCGGGGTAGGCTTGGGCGGATTCGGACGCGGCCGAATGACGACGAGGTGCCGAAGCACGTTCTCGTCGATGCGCAGAAGCCGGTCCAGTTCGGCGTTCGCCGTGGACTCGGCCGTGAAGGGCACGAAGACGTAGATCCCTTCCTGCTGATCGTTGATCTCATAGGCCAGCCTGCGCTTGCCCCATACGTTCGGCTCCTCTACGGCGCCGCCGTGACGTTCAATCACCTGACGGTAGCGCGTCAGCACCGCCGCCTGACGCTCTTCGTCCAGCTCGGGGCGCAGGACGAGCGCCATTTCGTACTCCTTGGCCATAATCTCTCTTTTCACCTCCTCCCCTTGGACACGCCTTGCGCATGCGCAAAGCGAGGCTCCGGTGTTCCGGAGCGGGGAGCGCAAGAAGTATAGCAGACAGGCAGAAAGACGGCAATGCCGCGCATTCTAGACCGTGGACCCGGGCCCTCGCGAGATGAAGGCCCGAATCCGCTGTTCAAGCTTGATTCGCGGCACGAAGACGTGCCGGCCGCACTTGGTGCAGCGGATGCCGATGTCGGCGCCGGTGCGGGTGATCTCCCAGGTATCGTTGCCGCATGGGTGAGGTTTGCGCGTGCGGACAACGTCGCCGACGCGCAACTCGAGCGGCGGTCGAGGGCTCATGGCAGCTTCTCCAGGATCGGCGCGAAGTGCTGACCGAGATGCCAGAGCTGCGTCGCCCACGACGCGTCGACGATGTAGGGCGACAGGCTGCCGAGCATGCCCGAATGGGCGAGCGGCTCCAGGAGCAGCAGCAGGGCGGCCACCACGACAACGTTCTCGAGCGCCCCGAAAACGCCTCCGGCGAGTCGGTTCATCGGTCCGATGAGGGGCAGGTGATTGGGCAGGCGTCCGATCGTGCCAGCGACCACGCCGATCACGGCTTCCGCGGCGAACATGATCGCCAGGAAGGCGATGGCCCCCACCACGGCCGCGGCCGTCAGGTGCAGGACCGTACCACCGCCGAGAAGCGCGGTCCCGGCCGGAGCGACACGGCCCAGTTCCATCTGGATCGCGTGCTGCAGGTGCCAGTGGCGGTCCATGAAGGTCGCGAGCTGCCCGTAGAAGACGCGCGCGACCACAATGGCCAGGATGAAGCCGGCAAGGCCCGCAGCCATCGCAAGCAGTCCACGTCCCCAGCCACGCAAGGCGCCCAGGGCAACATAGCAGAGCACCACGATGTCGAACGGCTGCATCGAGTCACCCCCTGCGCAGCGGTCGCCAAAGGTCTACGAAGGGCCAAGCGAGGGCCGGCAAGAGCGGCGAAGGCGCATGTCCGTGCCCGAAGGCGCGCACGGCGAGCAGCATGATCACGCCAAGGGCAAGAGCCGTGAGGAGATCGCCAAGGTAGACCCGCGAATGGTGGGGCGGCAGATTCCAGAGCTCACGGACGGCACCTGCCGCAAGCGCGGCCGCGAGGAACGCGAGCAGGACCTGCACCGGGTAGCTCAAGGCGTGGCCGACCCAGAGGGCGAGCCACGCCGCGACGGCCGCCACCGCCAGGCGGCTCAACGCCATCATCGCCAGAAGGCCGCGATTTGCAGCAGGCCTACCGCGACCAGGAACACCGTCGTCGTCCCTCCCCTTCCCATGCAGCCGGTCATTTCCTTGCGCACGCTTTCGCGCTCGGACTCCCGGAACGCCCGCTGGGCATCCTTCAGGTGCTGCACCATCGGCCTGATGCGGCCAAGCTTCTTCATCGCCGCGGCCATGTTGTGGTGCGCCGAGGAGTAGTTCGGGTCGTAGGTCAGCGCTTCCTCGTAGTAGCGCAAGGCCTCCTCCGGGTTGCCGCGCTCCAGGAAGACGTTGCCGAGATTCGTCAGGGCAGGCGCGAACTTCGAGTCCAGGTCAAGTGATTGCCGGAACAATTGTTCTGCATCGTCGAAGTGCCCCAGGAGGGCCTGCAGCACGCCAAGCTTGTTCGGGCCTCGCGGGTCCTGCGGCTGCAGCTCCATGAACTGGAGATAGAGCGCCCGCGCCTGCTCGACATTGCCGCGCCGCTCCTCGTTTTGCGCTTCCACGTACAAGCTTTCCGCTTCGTCCCGCGGCAGGGTGCCTTCACCGTCCTTGTCGGTTCGGTCCGCCTCGGTCTGCCAGAGCAGACGGCCAGACCAGTGCCAGCAGCCATATTAGAGCCAGGAGGGCCATGGCGGGATAGGCCCGGTCGACGATCGCCTGCACGCCCAGCATCGACGCGAGCCAAGCCAGGCCCGCGGTCGTCCAGACACCGCCGAAGAGATCCGTGGCGGCCTGGAGAAACGATGCCGCGGCCGAAAGGCTGGCTAGGCCGATCGCCAGTTCAACGCCTAGCGCCAGGGCGCCATGAACCCGCAGAGCGATCTCGCGCAAGGGCAGGTCCGCGCCGGCCACGGTCACGCCCGACCGCGCCAGCACTGCCGCCTCCAACGTTAGCAGGAGACCGGCGGCTAGTCCACCTAGCAAGGCACCGCGCTGTCCCCGGACACCCTGCCCGGTCGCGGAGCGGCGAACGCCATCGCTGGCGAGCGCGATGTTGTAGGCTGCGTAGCCGAATACGGCCAGGATGGCCTGAAGCGGAGCCACGGCATGCGGCAGTCCCTCTGGGGGAAGGCGCACGACGCCGAGCAGGGCCGTCACGGCGACGGCCAGTACGACCAGTACCAGCATGAAACCTTGCCAGCGGCGCAAGGCGGACGTCCCATGCCGCTGCACGACCGCTGTCAGCGTGGCCGCGGCCGCGCCGCCCAGAACGGGGCTCAGGCCGAACCGCGCGTGCGCGAGACTCGCGAGGGCCGCAAGGACGGCGGAGAGGGTGATAAAGCTGAAGACGGCGATCACCGCGGTCCAGATCGGGGCGACGCGAGGCACGGAGGCTGCCGTCTGCGCCGTGCGCCAGGCCCCGAGGCCGAGCAGGAGAGCGGCGCCCAAAGCGAGGAGGCTGCCCGTCGCCCCGTGCATGGCGAAGAACACCCAAATCTCCCGACCGGAGACGAACCCGGCCCCGACAACGGCTGCAAACGCGGCGATCGCGGACTCCCAGGCCATGCCCACCACCCTGGCAAGGCTATGCGGCGGCAAGTGTATACCTGCCGGAGGGCGGCCATATACTCGCGACATGCAAGAGCACCACGGCCGTCAGCAGAGGATGCGCGTGCGGCCGGAAGACCCGCGCGCCGCGGCCTTGCTGGCCGCGCACCTACAGCGTGAACTCAGCACCCTGCGCAGGCTCAGCGGACCGGCTACGATCGTCTGCGTAGGTACGGACAGGTCGACCGGCGATGCTCTCGGCCCGCTCGTCGGCACCTTGCTGACGCAGTCCATGGAGCCGCTGCCGTTCGCCGTCCTCGGCAATCTGCAGGCGCCGGTGCACGCCGGCAACCTGCATGAGCTCCTGCCCCGTCTGCAGGCGGCGGCCGCCCAGGGCCCTGTCGTGGCCATCGACGCATGCCTGGGCAGCTTTGAGAGTGTAGGCAGCGTGCAGGTGCAACGCGGGCCGCTGAGGCCCGGTGCGGGGGTGCGCAAGGAATTGCCCCCGATCGGCGATGTCGCCGTCATGGCGACCGTCAACGTCGGGGGCTTCATGGAGTATGTGGTCCTGCAGAATACGCGGCTCGGACTCGTCTATGACATGGCCGCCATGATCGCGGACTCGCTCAGGATCGCTCTGGGCGCGGTTCGTTCTCCAAGCGGCGCAGTATTTCCTCCGCCGTGAGTCCCTGGGCCTGAATCACCGGGACATCAAGCTCGATGGTCTCGTCGCCGAACAGGTCGTCATCCTGACCCGTCAGAACGACGGCGTCCACCGCCGCCTCCCAGGCCTCTTCAAGCGGAACCACCTGCCAGCCGCGAGCCTCCACGGCCCTGCGGACCTGGCTTAGCCCGTCTTCGATGGCCACGCGCAAAGCCTCATCACCCCGGGCTTATTCTGCCTGCGGGGCTCCGGCTCCATGCAGGGCCGTCGTCGGCAGGGCGGCCGGGACGGCTCTCTGCGGACCATAGACGAAGTTCACCGCACCAGGAATAATGCCAAACTCTACGGGCGTCGTCCCGTTCAACTCGCCGTCGCGATGGACCGATGCGGCCGGTTCGGCCTCGATCGTCAGGGTCCGGCAGCGGACGACGCGAATCTTGGGGCTGCTCAGATGTCCCCCGCCATAAACGCGGGGGAGCAGGCCAAGCGTCTGCGGCACGCTGTAGTCACCCGCGAGCATCACGTCGAGCATCCCGTCGTCCAGGCTGGCCGTCGGGACGATGCGCATGCCGCCTCCGTAGTACTGGGCGTTGCCGACCGCGACAAGCAGGAACCGTCCGTCGAATACCTGGCCGTCGGCTACGATCCGCATCTGCCGCGCGCGATACTGCCACAGCACATGCATCACCGCGCGGATGTACGGGACGGTGCCGGTCGAACTGTAGCGGTCGCGCAGGCGGTGGTCCTCCGCCGCGACCTCCGCGTCGAAGCCGACGCCTGCGACGTTGAGGAAGGTCGTGCCGCCGACCGTACCGAGGTCCGCGGGACTCGCCGGGCCGGCCAGAGCCAGTTCGGCTGCCGCCAGCACGTCCGAGGGGACACCGGACGTACGGCGGAAGTCGCAGCCGGCCCCCGTGGGCACGAAGGCAAGGCTCGTGCGTCCCTGCGCGTGCCGGACGCCGTCCGCGACCTCGGCCAGGGTGCCGTCGCCACCGACGGCCACCACGCGGCCGTAGCCTTCCGCTTGCGCCTCTTGCGCGATGCGGGTGGCGTCGAGCGGAGCGGCTGTCACGGCCATCTCGATCTCATCGCTGCCATGGGCCTGCTGAATCTGCTGCCACACCAGCGGCCAACTGCGCTGCGTGCGGCCCCGTCCCGCGACATAGTTGACGATGAACAGCGTCTTCACACGGCGTGCACCTCGTGCTTCGAGTCAATAGCTGCACCTATCGCCGCCCGCTCCTCCTCCGACAGAGGGTAGCGAGAGGCGCCAGACGCCACTGGTTTGGCGTAGATGCGGGTTTCCTCGCGACCGTAAAGGCCCGAGATGACGACGCCGTCGTCCTCCGCGTCGAGCAACGCCACGCTGAACGAAAGCTCGGCTCCGGCTCCGGGGAAGGCGTTGTAGCGCACCACCCCGACGCGCTGGAGCGCACGGCGCATCAGCACCTCCACGCCGTCCAGCCTGGCCGAGGCGCTGGCCACGCCCGCTTGCGCCTCACGCAGGGCCTGCCACTGTTCATGCAGCAGGGTCTCCACGTCCGTAGCCTGCCCACCTCGCAGCAGGTGGTCGAGCCGGCGCCGCAGGCGGCGCGCCGCGGCAAGGCTCATAAGGCCCGCAATCAGGGCGATGACTCCTACGACCAGCCCTGCCGCACCGATCAGCGCCAGCCAAGGCGCCAGTCGGATCAACTCAGGCAACCCGCTTCCCCCTCGAATGTTTCACGTGAAACAATTTAGTCCTCCTCGGGAACGAAGCGCGCCACAAGCCGCGCCAGGTCCTCCTCGCTGCGGAACCGGATCTCCACCGCGCCGCCGCGAGCGCCGGCCCGGATGCGCACCGGCATCTCCAGAGCGCCACTAAGGCGCTCCTCCCACCGCGCGACCCGCCCTGCGGGCTTCGCCGGCTTTGGCCGCGCCTGCGTGGCCGGCTTGCGCGCCAGTTCCTCCACCTCGCGAACGCTGAGCTGCCGGGCGACCGCTTCCATCGCGGCAACCACCTGGCGGCCCGGAGGCAATCCCAGAATCGCACGCGCGTGGCCCGCAGACAAGGACCCTTTGCGGACAAGGTCCTTAACTTCTTCTGGAAGTCCGAGCAGACGCAGGCTGTTCGCCACTGCGGAGCGGCTTCGGCCGATCACCTGCGCGAGCTCCTCCTGGCGAAGGTCCCGCGTGTCGGCGAGACGCTGGATCGCCTCCGCCTCCTCGAGCGGGTTGAGGTCCTCACGTTGCAGGTTCTCCACAAGCGCAATTTCAAGAAGGCGCCCATCGTCGCACGCTCGCAGGACGACGGGTACCTCGCTGAGCCCCGCCATCTGCGCGGCGCGCCAGCGCCGCTCTCCCGCGATCAGTTCGTACCCTGTGGCCGCGGCCCGGACCACCAGCGGCTGCAGGACCCCATGGCGCGAAATCGAGTCGGCCAGCTCCCTGAGCGCTCCCTCGTCGAATTCCCGTCGCGGCTGGTATGGATTAGGGCGGATCGCGCTGACCGCGACCTGCTGCAGTCCCTCGTCCGGCGCCACCCGCACCTCGGGGATCAGCGCCTCAAGCCCGCGCCCTAGTCCCCGCTTCGCCACGTGCCAGCACCTCCTTCGCCAGTTCCCTGTACACTTCGCTGCTCCGCGACCTCGGGTCGTAGCGCGAGATCGGTCGTCCGTGGCTCGGCGCCTCGCTCAGGCGCACACTTCGCGGCACGACCGTGCGAAAGACCTTCTCGCGATAGTACCGCTTCACCTCATCGGCCACCTGGATCGAAAGATTGGTCCTGCCGTCGAACATCGTCAGCACGATCCCCTCCACGCGCAGCGCCGGGTTGAGGCCTCCCTGCACGAGCTGCACCGTGCGCAGCAGCTGCGTCAGCCCCTCCATGGCGTAGTACTCGCACTGGAGCGGGATCAGCACCGTGTCGGCAGCTGTCAGTGCGTTCAACGTCATGAGGCCCAGCGATGGGGGACAGTCGACGATGACAAAGTCGTACCTCGGGCGCATCGGCTCGAGGGCCTGGCGCAGGCGATACTCCCGTCTCTCCGCAGTCACCAGTTCCACCTCGGCTCCGGCCAGATCGACCGAACCCGGCACGATGTGCAGACCCTCGACAGATGTCGCCTGGACCGCATCGCGCATCGGCTGGCTCTCGACGACCACCTCATACATGCTCGGCTCGCTGTCAGCCTTGCGGATGCCGAGTCCTGTCGTCGCGTTGCCCTGCGGGTCGATATCGCAAAGCAGAATCCGCTGGCCGAGCTCCGCCAGGCATGCGCCAAGATTGATCGCCGTCGTCGTCTTGCCGACGCCGCCCTTCTGATTGGCGATCGCCACGACCCGTCCCATGGCCAATCCTCCTCAGCGCCGGGGTATGCGCAGCCGCAGCTCGAGCGCATCCTCGGACGCCTCTTCCAACAGTTCCACGGCCACGCCGGCTGCCTGAAGCCGTTGCACGCTCTCACGCAACGCGTTGACCACGATGCGAACGTCCTTGACGTAGCGACGGGGCATTTCCCGGGAAATAGTTCGCACGCGCTCCTCGAGCTCTCGCGCCGTCCAACCCTCACGCGCGGCTTGCCGCGCCAGTTCAAGTCGGGTCACGCCAGCCACACGCAGCAGCGCGCGCAAGTGACGCTCGCCGAGTCCCCCCGCCTGCGCCAGTTCGCGGATCTCGTCCCCGAGGCGGAGCAGGCGGAGCTTGTTCGCTATGGCCGCCTGGCTCTTCCCGACGCGCTTGCCGAGTTCCGTCTGCGATAGGCCGAACTCCTGCATCACGCGCCGGTAACCCTCGGCCTCCTCGAACACGCCGAGGTCGCTGCGCTGAAGGTTCTCCACGAGCCCCCGCACGGCGCTCTCGACTGAGGTTGCCTCCTCGACGATCGCAGGGATGCTGGTCAGGCCGGCAGCCAGTGCCGCACGCAGCCGCCGTTCGCCGGCGATCAACTCGAGCCCGTCCTCGGCTCGGCGAACCACGATCGGCTGCAGCATACCGTGCAGGCGCAAAGACTGCGCGAGCCCTTCGAGCGCTCGCGCATCAAAGTCCTTCCGTGCCTGATGCGGACTTCGCCGGACGTGCTCCGGGTCCACCGCGATCAGTTCGGGCGGCACAGGCAAACCTCCCAATGACTTGGGCTATTCGCCTTCCCCTGCGCCTTCCCTTTCCGCGGCGGCCCTTTGCGACGGGAACTCCCGCTTGAGCCGCGCAAAGGAGATCGGACGCCCCGCGGGCGTCGGTCGCTCCTTGCGGTAGATCAGCAACGTCCGCTCGATACCCTCCGCGAGGCGATAGCTCCTGCGCTCGACGCCAGCGAAACCCATCCGCGCCGCGACGCCCGCCGCTGCGGCGGCTTCCTCTCCGGCCCTGCCCGGCTCGCCCTTCAGAAGACAGAGCAGCCCGCCAGGGCGCACCAGACCACCACACACTTCGACGGCGACCGGCGCACTCGCCACCGCCCGCGCCGTCACCAGGGGAAACCCATCCCGCAGCGCCCCGCGCGCCTCGTCCTCTGCCCGCGCCCAGCGTACCGCCGCGTCGAGTTCGAGTTGCCCGACCACGGACTGCAGGAATTCGACCTTGCGCTTCTCGGCCTCCACCAGCGTCGCCCGCGGCGCATAGCCCGCCGCCAGCCAGACGATCACTGGCAGGCCCCCGCCGCTGCCGACGTCCAGGATGTCCTGTGGGTCTACCGCCAAGGTCCGCCACGCCAGGAGGCTGTCCAGGATGCCCTCGCGCAGAAAAACGTCAGGCGAGCGCAGCGCAGTGAGATTCTGCGTCGCGTTCGCCTCCGCGAGTAACGCCTGGTAGTTGAGGACCCGCAGGATGGCCGCCTCGTCCAGCACGATGCCCGACTCCTGCAGGAGGGCGGCGAGCTCTGCTCTCACCGCTTCTGCACGACCACCTGCCGGTGCGGATCCTCGCCACGGCTCTGGCTCTGCAGGTCGGGGTACTCCTGGATCACGCTGTGGATGATGCGCCGCTCGCTGGCGGGCATCACCTCGAGCACCGATTCCTCGCCCGACTCGCGCACGCGCGCCGCGACCTCGCGGGCCATCTTCTCGAGCGCCTCGCGGCGCTGGGCCCGGTAACCGCCGACGTCGAGCACGATGCGCTCGCCGCCCTTCTTGCCGACAGCCGCCGCCACCACGTACTGCAGAGCGTCGAGGGCCTCGCCACGCCTACGCACGAACCAGCCGAAATCGCCGTCGACCGCGATCAGGACGTGGTCCTCATCCCGGCTGACACTCGGCTCCACCTCGGTGCCAAGCTCCTTGAAGAAGCCCTTGACGAGATCCGCCGCGCGTTCCCCGACGGACTCCCGCCGTCGCGCGCGAACCCGCCACGGACGCGAAAACAGGCCGAGCATGCCGGCCTTGCCCTCTTGAAGGATCGTGAACTCGATGTCCTCCATGAGCGCGCCAAGTCGGCCCTCGGCCCGGATCTTCGCTTCTTCGAGCGTCTGCCCTTCGACCTCGATCTCTTCCAGTTCGTCCATGCTACTTCTGCACCTTTGCCGCCGACGCTTGCGGTCTGCCGACTCCGCTCAAGTAGCTCTGGCCCACCGTGAACAGGGTGGCCACGGCCCAATAGAGCGAGAGTCCGCTGGCGTAGCGCATGCTGATGAAGAACAGCAAGGCCGGCATCATGATGTACGTGATCATCTGCTGCGAGCGGTCCGTTCCCGCCCTGGGCATCGTCACGAACGTCTGCCACAGGGTGGTGCCGGCCACGATGACCGGCAGGATGTAGTAGGGGTCCGGCAGCGATAGGCTCGGCAGCCACAGGAACGCCTTCGAGCCGATGTAGGGGAAGTGCTCGAGACCAGCAAACAGAGCGTAAAGGATTGGCAACTGCACGATCATCGGGATGCACCCCGCAAGCGGATTCGTGCCGACCCGCTTGTAGAGGTCCATCATTTCCTGGTTGAGGCGCTGCGGGTCCTTCTTGTACTTCTCCTGCAGGCGCTTCATCTCGGGCTGCAATTCCTGCATCTTGCGCATGTAGCGCAACTGACCGTGGTACAGCGGCATGATGACCACGCGCACCACGATCGTCAGCAGGATGATCGCGAGGCCGTAACTGTGGGTGATGTTGTAGAAGAACTGCATCACCCACTGCATACCCGAGACCAGCGCGTTAAACAGCGCCAAGACTGTATCTCCTTCCGCCTGCTAGGGAACAGGGTCCCATCCGCCAGGATGGAACGGGTGACACCGCAGCAGTCTCTTGATGGCCATGAGCCCGCCCTTGCGCGCGCCGTAGCGCTCGATGGCGGTGAGGGCGTATTGCGAGCAGGTTGGCGTATACCGGCAGTGTGGCCCTGACAGGGGTGAGATGTAGCGTCGATAGAACCGGATCAGGGAGGTCAGGGCTGCGACGGCGGCGCCGTGCGCCGAACCTCCTCCGCCTTGCGCAGCAGCTCGCGGAGAGCCGAGCAGAGGTCCTCGAAGGAGGCCATGCCCGTCTCCGGCCTGGCCAGAAGCACCAGATCGCATCCGCGCAAAAACTCCTTCCGCTCTCTTCTGTAGGCCTCGCGCATCCTGCGCCGAAGCCGGTTCCGCTGCACCGCCCCGCCCAGCTTCTTGCCGGCCGCAAAAGCACAGCGCCGCCGGCCTTCCTCTCCCTCGCTGACGAAGAGGATAAGGCGGCGGTTCGCGAAGCGGACTCCGCGAGCGAAGACCGACTGCACGGCAGCCGGCCGGCGCAGCCTCTCCTCCTGAATCACGCTAGGCGGAGAGACGCTTGCGCCCCTTGAGCCGGCGTGCCTGCAGCACGTTGCGCCCGTTCTTGGTCTTCATGCGCAGGCGGAAGCCATGCACCTTCGAGCGACGGCGCCTGTTCGGCTGGAATGTCCTCTTCACCCTGTCCACCTCCGGGAGCAAAAGCATTAGGATTGTAGTGGTCGGATGCGGTTCGTGTCAAGGCAGGACACGCCTTCCACTTCTTGCCCCGAGACCGCACGTTTGCTATCATCGGGGGGCCACCCTCGTGACAACAACGGGCGGCCATTTTCATTATCCACAGCTTGTGGACAACGCTGTTGATAAGGTGTGGGTTTCTTATGAGGCCTGGGAACCGTTCCCGAATGCCCGATCCGTCCGAGATACTGCCGCTTCTGAGCGACGCGGAGATGCCCAAAGCCTCTGCATACGATTATAACCCGCAGGCGATCGCGCCAGACAAGGAGGGTCGGGCAGACATGGAAGACCGCGCTGAGGTCGTCTGGTCCAAGGCGCGGGCTCTGCTGCAGCGCATCCTACCCAGGCCAAGCTATGAAACATGGGTGCATCCCATGCGGCCGGTTGCCTTGGAGGATGGGGTACTTCTGCTGGCCGCGCCGTCCGAATCGACGTTCGGGGCGCTGGACGATCACCTCAGGGGGCAGATCGCGAAGGCCGTACAGGACGCCGCCGATGCGCCGTACGAGGTCCGCCTGACGGTCCAGGCGGGGGAACATCGACCGGCGCCCACACCGCTCTCGCCGCTTCCGCAGGTGCAGTCGTCGCCGCCCGTCGGCGGCGCACGCGTGACCATGCACCCGCGCTTCACCTTCGACAGTTACGTGGTGGGCAACTCGAACCGCCTCGCGCACGCCGCTTCCTTGGCCGTGGCCGAGATGCCCGGCCGGGCCTACAACCCGCTCTTCATCTACGGCGGCGTCGGCCTCGGCAAGACCCACCTGATGCAGGCGATCGGCAACCTTGCCCTGCAGCGGCGTCCGAATCTCAAGGTTTTGTACGTCCCGGCGGAGACGTTCACGAATGACATGATCAACTCCGTCATGGATGGCAAGGGTTATGAATTCAGGAACCGTTACCGCTCCATCGACCTCCTGCTGATCGACGACATCCAGTTCATCTCGGGCAAGGTCGGCACGCAGGAGGAGTTCTTCCACACCTTCGAGGCCCTCTACGGGGCCCAGAAACAGATCGTGATTTCCTCGGACAGACCACCGAAGGAGATCACGACCCTCGAGAGCCGTCTCAGATCCCGCTTCGAATGGGGGCTCATCACCGACATCCAGCCGCCCGACTTCGAGATGCGTCTCGCCATCCTGCGCAAGAAGGCCCTGGCGGACAACCTCGACGTCGACCACGCCGCCCTCGAGTTCATCGCGACGCACATCGAAACGAACATTCGCGAACTCGAGGGAGCACTTATACGTTTCATTGCATACTGCTCGGTCCATCACGTCCCGTTCACCCGGGACTACGCTCCTGTCGCCCTGCACGACCTCCTGCCGGCCCAGAAGGTGCGCAAGGTGACCATTCCCATGATCCAGCAGCAGGTCGCGGAGTACTACAGTCTCGATATCCAGGATTTCAGCGCCAAGAAGCGCACCCGGGCCGTTTCCTACCCGCGCCAGATCGCCATGTACCTCGCCCGCGAACTCACCGACAGCTCCCTGCCCAAGATCGGCGAGGAGTTCGGTGGCCGCGACCACTCCACGGTCATGCACGCGTGCGACAAGATCTCCACCGATCTGCGCGCAGATCCCCAATTCCGCCAGGTGGTCGACTCGATCATCGACAGGATCCGTTCCTGATCGACCTGTGCACAAAGGTGTGGAAGGAGCTGCGGATATGCAGTGCACTCATTGGGGACAAGTCCCGGCCTGTGGACAGGCGCCCAGTTCATCCGCAAGTTGTCCACGTTCCATCCCAACCCGGAATCCGTTCGCCTAGAGCTTCGTGGGGGATATCCACACTATCCCGGCCTCTACTGCTCCTGCTTCTTTGATTGATCAAAAGAGTCCAAGCAGTTCTTACGCGGGGTGAATACGCGATGCTCATCTTCGAGACGCCTGCCCAGATCCTGTCCGATGCCCTCGTCCTCGTCTCCCGTGCCGTGGCGCAGCGCGACCAGGTACCGTCCATGACAGGGGTGCTCCTGCGCGCCGCGGCGGGGGAGGTCGAACTGACCGCCACGGACGGGGAGCTCGCGATGCGCGTGGCCGTTCCCGCCGAGGTCGAGGCGGAGGGATCGGTTCTGGTGCCCGCCCGCACATTCGCGGATCTGCTCCGCCTCGTGCCGCCCGAGACCTCGGTCCAGTTCCGCGGTCTCGACGGACAGGTCGGCATCCGCTTCCTGCGGTCGCGCTTTGACCTGCCGACACTGCGCAGCGAGGAGTTCCCGCCTCTCGACTTCGAGAGCCCAGCCGAGCCTTTCATGGTGCGCGGCGATTCCTTCAAGGAACTCGTGCGCAAGACGAGCTATGCCGTATCCGCAAGAGATGACGGACGCCTATTTACGATCGGCATGTCCCTCACCTTGCGCGAGGGCTACCTGTCCGCCGCGACGACCGACAACCACCGGCTCGCATGGGCGAGGGTACCCGTCGCCAGCGAGGGTCCGGACCAGGAGATCCTGCTGCCGGCGCGAGCGCTCGCCGAGATCGTCCGCGCTCTGCCGGACGACGAGGTCGAGGTCCGCTTCGAGCCGAACCGGATGCTGCTGCGCACCCCGGGCGGCTTGACGACGTTCCTGACGGCGATCAGGGCCCAGTTCCCGGACACCCGGCGAGTGGTGTTCGACAGTTACGCCACCACGGTCCGGTTCGATCTGGCGCCGGTGCTGGCCGCCGTCGAACGCACGCAGCTGGTCGCGGACCAGAAGAACGCGCGCCTGCGCCTCAAGGTCGAGGAGAACCTTGTGCGCATCAGCGCGAGCTCGAGCGAGGGCGGTCAGGGCGCGGAGGAGGTACCCGTCGAGACGAGCGGCGATCCTGTTGAACTCGTCTTCGGACCCAAGTACCTCGTCGACGGCCTGCGCTCGCTGCCGGACGGCCCTGCGGTGCTCGAGGTGATGCACGCGGAGAGCCCGGCGCGTTTCAGGCCGGACATCGAGCGCCGCGACCAGTTCGCCATCGTCATGCCGCTCAGGCAGACCGAATCCTGATGCGGTCTCTGCCGATCCGTGATGCCGCGCAGGGACTGCCTCTGCAGGCGGCCGTGCAGATTGCCGGATGGGCGGAGACCGGCGGACAGGCTAAGATCCTCGTGCAGCAGGGTCAGGTGACGGTGAACGGGCAGGTGGAGACGCGCCGCAGCCACTTCGTGCGCCTAGGCGACGTGCTCTCCTGTTCCGGCGAGGAAGTGGAGATCACGAGCGATGATCGTTGAGACGCTCTCGCTCGAGAACTGGCGCAATGTCCGTACGGCCCAGGTGGAGTTCGACCCGGGGCTGACGCTGTTCACGGGTCCGAACGCGCAGGGCAAGACCAACCTGCTGGAAGCCGTCTTCCTCTTGGCCACCGGCCGCTCCCACCGGACGTCTCGCCCGGAGGAAATGGTCTCATTCGAAGGGGATCAAGCCTACCTGCGCGCGCGGATCCGGCGCCCGAGCGGCGAGTACCAGCTCTCGGCGCGCATCGACGGAAGCCGCGTCACGCGCCAGCGCGAAGGCAAGCTCTTCCGGCGCGGGCAGGACCCTCTCGGCGACTTCGCCGCGGTGCTGTTCGCGCCGGAGGACCTTTTGGCCCTAAAAGGCGCTCCCGCCGATCGCCGGCGTCTTCTCGACCTCGACGTAGGACAGGCGTCCCTTTCCTACCGCCAGGCGCACGTGCGCTACGGGCAGGTTCTGCGCCAGCGCAACGCCCTCTTGCGGACCTATGAGCGACCCCCCAGGGAGTTGATCGCCACCTGGGATTCCGCCTGGGCCCAGGCGGCGGTAGCCCTCACGCATGAGCGCCAGAAGCTGGTTGAGCGACTCGATCCGCACTTTTCGGCGCGCTATGGAGAGATCTCCGGCGGCGAACCGGCAAGCCTCGAATACGAACCGTCCCTCAAGGCGTCCGATGCCGCGCACGCCCTCGAGCTGCTCGCGGAGCGCCGGGAGGATGAGCTTCGTCGCCGGACCAGCCTTCTCGGTCCGCACCGCGACGATCTCAAGGCCGCGATCGACGGACGCGACCTGAGACTCTACGGATCGCAGGGCGAGCAGCGTACCGTTCTTGTGGCATTCAAGCTTGCGGTCGTGTCGCTGCTGGGGGAGGGGCCCGGCGGGCCGCCGGTTCTTCTGCTCGATGACGTGCTGTCGGAACTGGACCAGGACCGCAGGAGAAATCTCCTACTGGCCGCCACCGGCACACAGACCATCGTCACGACCACGGAATCCGCCCTTGCCGGCATGCAGCCCGGCATGACCTACGCGGTGCGTGACGGAGAGTACGTAAGGACATGGTAGAATCGAGACTGGGGGAGATCATCAAGGGATTTGTCGCGAGCAGCGGCTTCGTCCGGCAGATGCGCCTCTATAGTGCCTATGGCCACTGGGAGACGATTGTCGGAGCCGAGGTCGCGCGGCATGTGCGCCCGCTGCGCATCGAGCGCGGCATCCTATGGCTTGTCGCCGATTCCGGCGTCTGGGCCGAGGAAACGTCGTTCGCCAGGCCCGTCATTCTCGAGGCCTTGAAGCGACATGGCGTCGACGTGCGCGACATCCGCCTGCGCCAGGGCACCCTGCCGCGGCCGGAGTCTCTTGCGGATCTGCCGCGCAGGCAAATCGCGCCACCACCGCCACCTTTGCCGGCGGCGGAGCTGATCCGGGATCCGGACCTGCGCCAGGCATTCACGGCTCTTGGCCCGCGCAAGGAGGGAGATCCGCCTGCTTCTCCACATCGGGAGTGACGTGACCGTTCGCCTTTCCGAGGTGATCGCGATCCTGGACCTCGAGCGTACGGAGAACGCGCCGGCCACCCGCGAGTATCTGCAGATGGCACGGGTTGAAAAGCGCCTGCAGGAGTTCGGCGAGGATACGAAGTCCCTCGTCGTGACGGAGCGCGCGATCTATCCGTCGCCGATCTCGTCCGTCACCTTGGCCCGTCGGGCAGCAGCCAGAGAGGTGTTTTAGTCTTGTCCGAAGTCTACGACGCAAGCCAGATCCAGGTCCTTGAAGGCCTCGAGGCGGTGCGCCGCCGGCCAGGCATGTATATCGGGTCCACCTCGGTGCAGGGTTTGCACCATCTCGTCTGGGAGATCGTCGACAACGCGGTGGACGAAGCGCTCGCGGGCTACTGCACGCGCATCGACGTCGTGCTGCACCGCGACGGCTCCTGCTCCGTAACCGACAACGGTCGCGGCTTCCCGATCGACCTCCACCCGAAGCTGCAGCGGCCGGGTGTCGAGGTGGCGCTCACGGTGTTGCACGCCGGGGGCAAGTTCGGCGAGGGGTCCTACAAGGTGTCCGGCGGTCTGCACGGCGTCGGCGCGTCCGTCGTCAACGCCCTAAGCGAATGGCTCGAGGTGACGGTCCGCAAGGACGGCGTCGTCTACCGCCAGCGCTTCTCCCGCGGCCACGTCATGAGCGAGCTCGAGCAGATCGGCAAGACGAAGGAGCACGGCTCGGTCGTCCGCTTCCTGCCCGACGCGCAGATCTTCGAGGACGTGCGCCTCGACCAGGAGACGGTGGCGAACCGGTTGCGCGAGACGGCCTTCCTGAACGGCGGTCTCATGATCAATCTCGTGGACGAGCGCACCGGGGAGGAGCGGCACTTCCACTTCGAGGGCGGCATCGGCTCGTTCGTCCGCTACCTCAACCGCAATCGCGAGGTACTCCACCCCAAGCCCTTCTACTGCTCCGCGGAGAAGGATCGGGTCATCGTGGAGGCCGCGCTGCAGTACAACGACAGCTACAAGGACACGGTGCTCTCGTTCGCCAACTCCGTGCGCACGCATGAGGGCGGATCGCACGAGACGGGCTTCAAGAGCGCCTTGACGCGCCTTTTGAACGACTACGGCCGGCGCAACGGCATTCTCAAGGAGAGCGAGGATAACCTGAGCGGCGAGGACGTGCGCGAGGGCATCGCCGCCGTCGTGTCCGTCAAGCTCGAGGAGCCGCAGTTCGAGGGCCAGACCAAGACGAAGCTCGGAAACTCCGAGGTGCGCGGCATCGTCGACCAGGTGGTCGGCGACGCGCTCGGCAGCTTCCTCGAGGAGAACCCGTCGGTCGCGCGGCGCATCCTCGAAAAGTGTCTGCAGGCGCAGCGTGCCCGCGACGCCGCTCGCAAGGCGCGCGAGCTGACTCGGCGCAAGAGCGCGCTCGAAATCAGCTCGCTACCAGGCAAACTGACCGACTGCACGTCGAAGGACCCGGCGGAGTCCGAGCTCTTCATCGTCGAGGGCGACTCGGCCGGTGGCTCGGCGAAGCAGGGCCGCGACCGTCGCTTCCAGGCGATCCTGCCGATCCGCGGCAAGATCCTGAACGTCGAGAAGGCGCGCCTCGACAAGGCGCTCTCGAACGAGGAGATCCGCTCGCTGATCACGGCGCTCGGCATCGGCGTCGGCGAGGAAGTCGACGTGGCAAAGGCGAGGTACCATCGGGTCGTCATCATGAGCGTCGACGGCGAGGAGGTCACCTTTGTCCGCGAGCGGAGCGGGATTGTACGCTCGACGAGAGTGGGGCCTTTCATCGACCAGTGCCTAAGCGGCGAGCGGAGCTACCTCGACTACGAAGTCCTCTGCTTTGACCTTGGGACGAAGGCCGTGACGTTCATGCCGATCGCGAACGTCATCCGCCATCCATTGGATGAGCCGATCTTCGAGGTCACCGGCGCTTATGGACGGCGCGTTCGGGTCACTGCGAGCCACAGCGTCTTCGTGCTGGACGAGCAAGGGAACCCGGCCCTCAGGCGGGGCGATGCTCTGCGTGTAGGTGACCAGTTGCTGGTGCCACGCTCGTTTCCCTTGCAAACACTCCATCGCAAGGTGAACTCCCTGGACATCCTGGCTGGCCTGCACCCGATCGCTCAGGAGATGCAAGACGATCTCTGGATCCGGGGTTCGTTTGCGGAAGAAATCCTGCGCGAGCGTGCCTTGGCCGCAGCCGCCCCAGCCAGGACGGCACCGCGAGTCCAGATTTCCTCGGCCGTCGGCAGCCGCCTCGCGCATGCACGCAGAGAGCGCGGCCTCAGCCAGAAGGACGTCTGCGACGCCCTAGGCATCCGCCAGCCGGTCACCTTCTACGCATGGGAGAAAGGCAAATCACGTCCCACGCTGGCGCAGTTCCGCCAGTACGTGGCGCTCCTCGGCCTCTCCGAAGACAGCATGGTCCAGGAAGTTGCAGTCGGGGAGTCGACGATGGAACGCGTCTGGGCTACGCAGTACCGCGGATCGGGACGCAATGCGGTCAAGCCTTGGCTGCGGCTGCGCGACCTGACGCGGGAAGATGTCCGTCAGCACGTGGGGGACGCCTGGATCGGCGCGGAAAAGCACGCGAACCAGGCCGTGCGGCGCTACATCCAGGTCGACGAGCACCTCATGACCATCCTGGGATGGCTTATGGCTGAGGGCACCATCTCGCGCAGAGACAGCATATCCTTGACGTTTGGACCGAACGACGCCGCAATGCTGGAGGAGGTGGACGCGGCATTCAAGCACACGTTCGGCGTCCAGGGCAGGCGGTACCCACACAGGAACTGCGTCAAGTATTCCGTGCGGAATCGCGTCCTCTATTACCTCTTCGAGGATCTCTTCGGCGACATGGAGTCTGGCGCGCACAGAAAGCGCATCCCCGACCTCGTTTTCAACGTGGCGCCAGAATTGCAACTGGCCTTTCTCCGCGCCTACTTCCTGGGAGACGGGACCATCGGGCAAGGGCGGATCGCCTTTACCACTGTCTCGCGTGAGCTCTCGTCGCAGCTCAGCTATCTGCTGCTCAGCCTCGGCGTGCAAGCGGGCATCCATCACATCTCGCCGGGCAACGTTTCTAAGCCTGTACGCGGTGAGCCCGTCGTCACTCGCCATGATGTTTGGACCGTAGCTGTCACCAACGGACAAGGACTAAGGACGTTGCGCCGAGTGTGGTGCGACCACCGCAATGCGGATAGTGTCGAAAGGCGTCTGCGACGCAGCGGGCAGGGCGCTCCCCGCATTGGCCGGCCGGTCGGGGAAGACCTTCTTGCGCTGCCGATTCGTGAGATCGTACCGCTCACGGGTGGGCGCGACGTCTACGACTTCTCCGTTGCGGGTCAAGAGAACTTCATTGCGGGTATGGGCGGCGTCTGCTGCCACAACACCGATGCCGATGTCGATGGCAGCCATATTCGCACGCTTCTGCTCACATTCTTCTTCCGCTACATGCCACAGCTCATCGAGCAGGGCTACGTGTACATCGCCCAGCCACCGCTCTATCTCGTCAAGAAGGGCAAGACGGAGAAGTACCTCTACAACGATGACGAACTCGAGCGCTATCTCGGCGAGATTGGCCGAGACAAGATCGAAGTGCAGCGTTACAAGGGCCTCGGAGAGATGAACGCGGATCAGCTGTGGGAGACGACCATGAATCCCGAAACCCGCACGATCCTGTCGGTGAGCAGCGAAGACGCCATCGAGGCGGATCAGATCTTCACGATCCTGATGGGCGACAAGGTTGAACCCCGAAGGGAGTTCATCCAGGAGAACGCCACGCTCGTGCGCAATCTGGATATCTAGGCTAAGAACGCGCGCAGGGGACCACATCGTCCGGATGTGGTCCCCTGCGGCGCTATCCCTCCGGGCTGTACCGGTCGGAGATGTCGGCCACGAGATCTCGCTTCAAGCCGTCGAGCAGGTCGAGTTGCTCGACCGCACCCAGCTTGGCTCCTGCCAGTTCAGCCACCGGTGCGAGCGTTGCCAGGACGTCGAGGCGCTGGACCAGGATCTTTCTTGGTACGCCACGACGCAGCATGGCCTCGAGCACGCGCACGGGCGCCTCGCGGTAGAAACCGTCCCCGATGGCGGCGTGGGTATCGAGCACCCGTCCCGTCGCCTTGTCCACGCACATCACGACGCGTGGAAATGCTGGGCGCCCGGATTCTTCCCGCACCAGCATTCGCGGCAGGTAGAAATAGTCCACCTCCCACGTAGCCGTCGTGTGCCTTGGCTTTTGAAAGCGAATACGGTTTTTCAGTGCCGCAAGGTCCGGCAGCGGGTATCGCCTCGTCTCCTCGAACGGTTCTTCGGTCCACGCATCCACCATTTCGCCGTCCACCTGGCGCCGCGTGAAGATTGGCCGCGACGCGTCGTTCGGCTCTAGCAGATTCGGGTTTTCTCGGATGCGGCTTGCCAGAGATCGCGCCTCCCGCAGCACGAAGGCGAGGAATGGGACGTCCTCAGGATCGACGTACCAGGGCGCATAGCCGGGTTCGTGCAGACGGAACAGAGGCCACGCCTTCGTGCCATGGTAGTCGAGGCCGAGCCGTGTGATCTGCTCCTTGTCCCGAGGCTCAAGGTCAGACTCGTCTTCGAAGGTCGCCATCAGCGCATACGGAAGGCGTTCCATCAAATCGGTGTCGTCGACCTGCGAAAAGTCCAGCTCCTGGCTCGACGCCTGCAGCTGGAAGCTGCGAAAACCCCGCGTTCCCAAGAACACCGCAAGTCCAAAAATTTCGCCGCCGGCGCCGAAAACGGAGCAGTAACCAGTCCGGCCGTTTTCGGGCCAGACGACGGCAAATAGATCGGTGTCGGCCATATAACTCCACGGCGACAGGTCTCGGAACTCCTCGGCGGCTTTGTATAGTTCACGCCACCCAGCCAACGGCGCCTCTGTGTGCTGCATGGGCCCCCCTGTACACGTGGTGGACTTGCCGTCGACCGAGTTCGCGACGGCGGCTTGCGATGCCTTCACTTCTTGCGGATGCTGAGCCAGGCACTCGGCACATCGGATCTCCGTCTTCCGGTACGGTTACCGTCTTAGGAGGTGCAGAGGCCATCGCCGCAGGGGCGGCCCTGGCTCTCCACCTGGAGGGTGCAGTGGGCGATACCGAAACGCTCCTGGAGCAGTTGCGAGGCGCGGGAGATGACGGTACCCGTCTCCGCCAGAGGCATGTCGACCAGCACCAGGTGCGCCGACAGGGCACGCTCGCCGCTGCCAATGCTCCAGACGTGCATGTGATGGCAGGAGCGCACCGCCGTGTCCGCTTCGATCGCCTTGCACAGGGCATCGAGGTCGACATCGCCTGGCGTCGCCTCCATCAGGATCGCGACGGTCTCGCGGAGGATGCCCCAGGCGAAGCGCACGATCAGGAGCGACACGATGATCGAGGCGATCGGGTCGGCCACGCGCCAGCCTGTGAGGGCGATGACCAAGCCGGACAGGAGCACTGTGGCGGATGCCGCGGCGTCCGTCATGACGTGCAGCCAGGCGCTGCGCACGTTGAGGCTCTCGTGGTGGTGCCCGCCCTGCAGCCTGAGGCCGATGTAGAGGTTGCCGAGCATGCCCAGGAGGGCCACCACCCACACGATGGTCCCCTGCACGGCGACGGGATGCATGAGGCGCCCGATCGCCTCGACGACGATGGCGCCCGAGACGAGCAGCAGGGTCGAGGCGTTGAAGAGAGCCGCGAGGATGCCGGCGCGCGAGAAGCCGTAGCTCCATCGCCCTGTGGCGGGGCGTCTCTCAAGACGTGCCGAGAACAGCGAAGCGCCGAGCGCCAAGACGTCGGTGAGGACATGGCCCGCGTCGCCCAGGAGACCGAGACTGTGCGCGATGAAGCCGCCGACCGCCTCGATCAGCAGGATCAGGACGGCGAGCGTGAACGCTGCGCGCAGGAAGCGCTCCCCGGAAGCATGCTCATGGGACGTTCCCTGCGGATGCTCGTGCTGCATGCCCATGAACCTCTCCTTTCCGGGGCCTCCCCCCGCGCCGACTGCCCTACATTCTAGTCCCGGGGCTCGCGGCGGTCCAACCGCCTGGACACTGCGTGGACGCACAGGATATGCTAAGATCGGTCTGGGGCGTGTCCCCATTTTTTTGCGTATGCACGGTGGAGGGACCTGATTGTCGGAGAGCATCGGGAACGTTCTGCCGGTCGACCTCTCGCAGGAGATGCAGCGCAGCTACATCGACTATGCGATGAGCGTCATCGTCCAGCGTGCACTCCCTGACGCCCGGGACGGGCTGAAGCCCGTGCACCGGCGCATCCTGTTCGCCATGGACGAGGCCGGCAACACGCCGGACAAGCCATACAAGAAGTCGGCGCGCGTCGTCGGCGATGTGCTCGGGCGCTACCACCCCCACGGCGACATGGCCGTGTACGACGCCATGGTCCGCCTGGCGCAGGACTTCTCGATGCGCATGATGCTCGTGGACGGCCACGGCAACTTCGGCTCGGTCGACGGCGACCCGCCGGCCGCCCCGCGCTACACCGAGGTGCGTCTCACGCGCGTCGCCCAGGAGCTCCTGCGGGATCTCGACAAGGAGACCGTGGACTTCCGCCCCAACTTCTCCGAGGAGTTCGAGGAGCCGGTGGTGCTGCCGGCGCGCTTCCCGAACCTCCTCGTCAACGGATCCTCGGGCATCGCCGTCGGCATGGCGACCAACATCCCGCCGCACAACCTCGGCGAGACGATCGACGGCGTCATCCATCTCATCGACCACCCCGACGCGACCAACCGGGACCTCATGGACTTCATCAAGGGCCCGGACTTCCCGACGGGGGCCCTGATCCTCGGACACCAGGGCATCCGCGAGATGTACGAGACCGGCCGCGGCTCGATCATCCAGCGCGCCGTGGCGGAGATCGAGGTGCACCAGGGCCGCTCGCGCATCATCGTCACGGAACTGCCGTACCAGGTGAACAAGGCCCGCCTGATCGAGCGCATCGCGGAACTCGTCCGCGACAAGAAAATCGACGGCATCACGGACCTGCGCGACGAGTCGGACCGCACCGGCATGCGCATCGCGATCGAGGTGCGCCGGGATCAGAACCCGAAGGTGCTGCTGAACCAGCTCTACAAGCACACGGCGCTGCAGCAGAACTTCGGCGCGATCATGCTGGCCCTCGTCGACGGGCAGCCGAGGCTTTTGCGGCTAAAGGACATCCTCGAGGTCTACCTGCGCCACCAGCGCGAGGTGATCACCCGGCGGTCCCGCTACGAACTGAACAAGGCGGAGGAGCGGGCCCACATCCTGCTCGGCCTGCGCATCGCGCTCGACCATCTCGACCAGGTGATCGCGCTCATCCGCGCTTCGCGCGACGCCGAGACGGCGAGGAACGGCCTCATGGAGAGCTTCGGCCTCTCCGAGCGCCAGGCCCAGGCCATCCTGGACCTGCGCCTGCAGCGCCTCACGCAGCTCGAGCGCTCGAAGATCGACGAGGAGTTCGAGGAGCTCCAGAAGACGATCTCGTATCTGAGGGCGCTCCTCGCCTCGGACGAGATGCTGCTCGGCGTGATCAAGCAGGAGCTCGGCGAGATGAGGCGCAAGTACGCGGACGAGCGCCGCACGCAGATCGTCCAGGCCACGGGCGACCTCCAGGACGAGGACCTGATCGCCGACGAGCCCTGCGTCGTCACCATGACGCACCAGGGCTACGTCAAGCGCCAGCCGGTCGACGTCTACCGCGCGCAGCATCGCGGCGGCCGCGGCATCACCGGCACCGGCACCAAGGCGGAGGACTTCGTGGAGCGCATCTTCGCGACGCGCACCCACTACTGGCTGCTCTTCTTCACGGACCGCGGCCGCGTCTACCGCGTCAAGGTCCACGAGGTGCCGGAGGCCGGCCGCACGGCGCGTGGCACGGCCGCCGTCAACCTCGTCAACCTGGCGAGCGACGAGCAGATCACCGCGACGATCACCTTGTCGGGCGAGCAGGACGAGGGCTACCTCTTCATGATCACCCGCTTCGGCACGGTCAAGAAGACGCCGATCGACGACTACGCCTCGATCCGCGCCAACGGCCTGATCGCCATCGGTCTCGACGACCAGGACGCCCTGATCGGCGTGCACCACACCACCGGCGACGAGGAGGTCGTCCTGGTCACCCACCAGGGCATGGCCATCCGCTTCAGCGAGCAGGACGTCCGCTCGATGGGCCGCCAGGCGAGGGGTGTGCGCGGCATCCGCCTCGGCCCGGACGACTACGTCGTGGGCACCGCGGTCACGGACCAGGGATCGGACCTCGTGGTGGCCACAAACCGCGGCATGGGCAAGCGCACGGCGTTCCAGCAGTTCCGCGCCATCGGTCGCGGCGGCAAGGGCGTACGGGCGATTTCGCTGACGCACCGCAACGGCTACGTCGCGGCCGTGCGCTCGGTGAACGACGACGACAACCTGATGCTCGTCTCGGCGCAGGGCATCATCATCCGCCTGAGCGTCGCGGAGCTCCCCCGCTACAGTCGGGCGTCCCAAGGGGTGCAGCTGATGCGCCTCGACCCCGAGGATGAGCTTGTCGCGATGGCGCGCCTCTCGGCCGAGGAGGAGGAACTGCTCGACGAGGGCGACAGCGACGACTGACGCGATCTGAGCCTGGGGCTCCCCGCGAGGGGAGCCCTGAATCTTGTCCGTGCTCCGCAGCCGGGTGCGTTCCGTCCCCACGCCGGTCGGCAAAGGCGGAGGCCGCCCCCGGCAGCCTTGACTGCCTCGGGACGGCCTCGCCCGCTACCGGTCCTCGGTTCAGTGGCGACGGGTGTGCGCCGGTTCTAGGTCTGGCGCGGCGTATTGCACGCCGGTGCGCTCTCCCGGGTAGCTGTACTCGTTGCGGCCCGCGGCCTGGTACCCGTAGCCCGCGCCGGCGGCCGTCCGGCCGAAGCCGGACTGCGTCTGCGCATATCCACGGTTAGCGTAGGTCTCGGGGTTCCTGCCCGTGGCACCGGTATAGGTCGTGCCGCGGTTGGCGGACGCGTACGTCGCGCCGTACTGCGAGACCCCCTGATGCGTGGGCGGCAGGTGCGTCGAGCGCAGCCATTCCTCCGGGGATTCGTGGGGTTTGAGGCTGGGGTACCAGCCGTGCTGCTCCGCGATCTTGTAGAGCTCGAAGGCCTGCTCGAGGTGCTGGCGCGAGATGTCTGCCAGGGTCCGGCGCAGTTGGGGCTGCGAAGCCTCCGTGGCCACTTCCATGAACTTCGTCGCCGCAGTCTTGCAGTCGACGAGGCAGTCCAGGACCATGGTGCGGTCTTCGATGCGGCCGGTCGGTTCCGGGCGAACCGTCTGCCGGCTCGGCTTGTGGCCGCTTTCCCCACGGAAGTGCGAACCGTACTGCGTCATACCTGTCTCATGCGTGCCAGTCTCGTGGGCGTAGCCGATGAGCTCCTGGTAGGTCCTTTCCGCATTGCGCTGATGCGCGTGGAACACGGTCTCAAGCTCGTGATCCCTCGTCTCCTCGGCGTAGAACGCGAGCTTGTCGACGGCGTTCGACGTTGTGAGCAGGACCTCGTGCAGACCCATCGCCTCGGACACGGTCAGCTGGTGCGAACCGACCAACGGGCAGCCCCCTCCCTCGGATCACCCGCCGTCTCCGACGGGCAAGCCTAGGTTCTGCCGCCCTTCGCCCGTTATGTTGGTACATGCTGCGCCGAGTTCGAAGCGTCTGCCAACGCCGCCTCGGGCGCGCGTTGCGCCTGGCGGCCGGGGCCGCGGCGCCTGGAGCTAATAGAGGGCGCGCAGCGCCGATATGAGGTTCGCGACGTCTGGCCAGCCGATGCCGGTGCGCGAGTCGTAGGTCGTGTTGTTCGGATTGTGCAGGGCGCCTGGCCCATAGCGCGATCCGGCGACGTTGTAGAGGGCTTGCGACGCCGAAGGCACATAGGGCACGGCGGCGCGGCAGAGTGCCCAGATCGCCGCCCAGGCCGGCGCGCCCAGACTCGTGCCGCCCTGCTGCCACCAACCGCCCATGTAGACGGCGACGCCCGTGGCGGGATTGCCCACGAACGCGACATCGGGCACCTGACGCTGCGCTTTGCCGGTCACGCGCTGCTGCCAGTAGGGAGCGGGGAACGACGTCGGTCCGAAGGTGGAGGTCTCGGGCGGCTGGTTCCAGTAGGTCTGGAAGAACGAGGCCTGGTTGCGCTCGATCAGGGTCGTGCCGCCGACCGCCACGGCGCTCGGGTCTTCGCTCGGCCAGATGAGCGGCGGCGGTCCGGACTGCCCGAGGTTGTCCCCACCCGCGGCGAAGAGCGAGAAGCCCTCCGCCTGGAGCGCGGCCAGTTCCTGGCTTGCGCCCTGGAACGAACCCTGATTCGCGAAGACTCCCCAGGAGACCGATGCGATGTCCGCGCCGTTGCGCGCCTGACCCGAAAGAGCCGCGACAAGATCCGCGGGGAAGTCCTGGGCGGAACCGCTGGCGCTGTCCTCGACGACGATCAGCTGGCTGAGGGGGGCCAAGGCGTGCGCCCACTCGATGTCCATCGTCGCCTCGAGGCCGGGCGCCAGGTTCTGGCCCGAAAGGCTCTCCACGCGGATGCTTGGCGCCGGCAGGCCGAAGGCGTTGTCGAAGGTGGCGATGTCCTGGTAGGAGAAGCCCTGGCGCACATAAAGCACGATGGCCTGGCCCTGGCCGAAGTCCCCGCCGACCCAGGTGTTGTAGATGTCGTAGGCGCGCGCGATCTTCTGCGGTGTGAAGACGAAGGACGGGACGGTGAGCCCCGCCGGCGGCAGGCCACGCACGTGCACGTCGGCGAACGCGGTGGTGCGCTGCCCGGTGCGGCCGTCCGTGACCGTCACGCCGAGACGGTACGTGCCGCGCGCCGCGTTGGCGCCGAACGGGATCTGCTCCTGCCTCGCGCTGTTTCCGCCCATCAGCGGCACGAGGTTCCCTTCCGGGTTGTGCATCGTCCAGGTGAAGCCGAGCGGATCGCTGGCGGGCACGCCGCCGACGATCGCCGCGACGCTGAGAACGCTGCCCGGCTGCAGCGTCGAGACCGCAAGGGAGATGCGCGCGTAAAGCCCTGCGGGTGTCGGCGCCTTGTGGGGCGGCCAGGTCTCCTTGAGTCCGAGCGCGGTCGCAAGCAGCGACGTAGGCATGTACATCGTGCGATCGGCATAGAGTGCATCAGGCAACCGCTCGCTGCCGATCTGCAGCGAGCGGCCGGCCGGCGTCCACTCCTTGCGGCGCGCGACGAGCCGCACGTGACGGATTTGCACCCGGAAGGCCCCGTGGAACGAGCCGGTCCGGGCCATGGCCGCCATCAGGGCGCGTGGCGGCGTGCCGCCTAGGACGACCATCTGGCTCTTCCGCACCCAGCGGATCGAGAGGTGCGCGAGCGAGGCGGCGTAGCGCGCGGCGGTATAAAGCCTTCCCCGGTAGACGATGGAGACCGGGGCAAGGTTCGTGCCGTTCCAGAAGGAGTCGTTGTCCGGCGTCACGCTGTGCCCCGCGAGCAGCAGCGTCTGTGCGCTCGCGTACGCGGTGACGTAACTCGCCGCCACGGCGGGGGCCGCGGCCGCAAGGCAGATCGCGCCGCCGAGGGTAACGCCAAGGAGCTTACGCTTCATCGAGATGCCTCCGGCACAATGCGGATGACGTCCCCTGGTGCCGTCGCCGCAGCCGCGATGGTGCCGTAGGGAAGCTCGAGGACGAGATGGGCGGCGCGCACGACGGGCGAAAAACGCCATGGCATGAGCTGCATCGCATGCTGTACGACGCCGGACCGGTCAAGAAAAAGCACGTCGATGGGGAAGCGCATGAAGGCCGCGTGCACGCTCTTGCAGGGCACGATCACGAGCCCTTCCCCTTGAGGCAGATCGCGCCGACCAAGGAGTCCGCGCATGCGCGAGAAGAAGCCGTCCGCCACGGTGGCGCGGGTGGCCAGATCCGTCGACTTGGTCTCGTTGACGATCCGGACGATGGCCAATCGTGGACGCCTCCCCGGAAGTGAGTACGCCACCCAGAGGACAATGCCTTCTGGTAGTGTTCGGCAACGCGCCATGGTCGCCCGCACATGCTAGAATGATGTCGACCACAAGAGCGCGTCCCAAGGTCGCGCACGAGTTTCGGAGGCATGGCCTGCCCCGTGGCAGGCCGTCTATTTTCGAGGGGGTCAAAGGGGAATGGAGCGAGAGGTAGGCACCTTCAGGGTGAAGGCGGGCCTGGCGGAGATGCTCAAGGGCGGCGTCATCATGGACGTGACGACGCCGGAGCAGGCGGTGATCGCCGAGCGCGCGGGCGCCGTGGCCGTCATGGCGCTGGAGCGGGTGCCGGCGGACATCCGCGCGGCGGGCGGCGTCGCCCGCATGGCGGACCCGCGCATCGTCCGCGAGATCATGGACGCCGTGACGATTCCGGTGATGGCGAAGGCCCGCATCGGCCACTTCGTCGAGGCGCAGATCCTCGAGGCTCTGGGCGTCGACTACATCGACGAGTCCGAGGTTCTGACGCCGGCGGACGAGCAGTACCACATCGACAAGGCGAAGTTCAAGGTTCCGTTCGTCTGCGGCGCGCGCAACCTCGGGGAGGCTCTGAGGCGTATCGCCGAGGGTGCCGCGATGATCCGCACCAAGGGCGAGCCTGGCACCGGCAACGTCGTAGAGGCGGTCCGCCACGCGCGCACCGTCAACGCCGACATCCGGCGTGTCGTCGCGGCGCCCGAGGACGAGCTCGGCACGATCGCCAAGGAACTCGGCGCGCCGATCGAGCTGGTGCGCGAGGTGCATGAGCTGGGCCGGCTGCCGGTGGTGAACTTCTCCGCAGGCGGCATCGCGACGCCGGCGGACGCCGCCCTGATGATGCAGCTCGGCGTCGACGGCATCTTCGTCGGCTCGGGCATCTTCAAGTCCCAGGACCCCGAGGCGCGTGCCCGCGCGGTCGTGCGCGCGACGACGCACTTCCAGGACCCCGCGGTGCTCGCGGAGGTCTCGGTGGGACTTGGCGAGGCGATGCCCGGCATCGAGATCTCGAAGATCGCGCCGGCGGAGCGCATGCAGGAGCGTGGCTGGTAGAGTGGCGACGATCGGAGTCCTGGCCCTGCAGGGGGCCGTGCGCGAGCACGCCCGCGTGCTCGCGTCGCTCGGTGCCGAGGTTCGCCTCGTGAAGCGCCCCGGGGACCTCGAAGGCCTGGGCGGCATCGTTCTGCCGGGCGGCGAGTCGACCACGATCGGCATGCTGCTCGAGGAGTACGAGCTCGCGCCTGTGCTGCGCGCGGGAGAAATCCCGATCTTCGGCACCTGCGCCGGCATGATCCTGATGGCGGACGAGATCGAGGGTTCGGATCAGCCGCGTCTCGGCGTGATGCGCGTCACGGTGCGCCGCAACGCCTTCGGCCGCCAGCGCGAGAGCTTCGAGGAAGCCATCGACGGAGCGCCCGTCACGGGTGATCCCTTGCGCGGCGTCTTCATCCGGGCACCCTACGTCACGGACGTCGGGCCGGACGTGGAGATCCTGGGCCGCGTGGACGGCAAGATCGTGCTCTGCCGGCAGGGCCGGTTTCTTGCGGCCTCGTTCCATCCGGAGCTCACCGACGACCGTCGCCTGCACAGGTACTTCCTCGAAGAGATCGTGCAGCGCGCCGCGCACCTTGCCTAGGCGGCCCCGTGCCGCTACAATGATGGACACCACAGCATCGGGCGAAGAAGGGGAAGGCCCCGCGCGAGCGCAGGAGAGAGCCGGCGGCAGGTGCGAGCCGGCGCGCAGAGCGGAGAGCTTCCGCCCCTGAGCCGCCGGCGACGAGTCGGACGCGTGGCGCACGTGACAGCGCCGAGAGGATGCACGACGTGCATTGAATGAGGGTGGCACAGCGGCCGTTCGCCCCTTGGGCGACGGTCGCTTTTGCGTTTCCGGCGAAGGAGGCGATGGCGGTGCAGGCGGTGGACTTCCAGGAAGGCAAGCTGCGGCTCCTTGATCAGCGCGAACTGCCGCAGGTGGTCCGGTACCTCGAAATCGGCGACGCCGAGGGGGCTGCCGAGGCCATTCGCGATATGGCCGTGCGCGGCGCGCCCGCGATCGGGCTCGCGGCCGCCTACGCCATGGCGCTCGCCGCGCGCGAGGCAACCGGCACGGCGGACCCCGCGGCCACGCTCCGAACCCTGTCGGACCTCATCGCGCAGGCCCGGCCCACGGCCATCAACCTGCGCCACGAAGTGGAGCGTTCCCTCGGACTGCTCACGGGCAGCCCAGCCACCTGGTACGAGACCGCCCTCGGGCACGCCGAGGCGATGAAGGATGGTCAGCGGCGCGAGGACGAGGCCCTCGCGCAAAACGCCTTGCCGCTCTTCAGGCCGGGCATGCGCGTCCTGACACACTGCAACACGGGAGCCCTCGCGACCGGCGGGCTCGGCACCGCGTTCGCCGCGATCGTGCTGGCGCACCGCGAACTCGGCCTTCAGGAGGTGCTGGCGGACGAGACCAGGCCGCGCCTGCAGGGCGCCCGCCTCACCGCGTTCGAGCTCGGCCAGGCCGGCGTGCCCCATCGCGTGATCGTGGACGGCGCCGCCGCCTACTGCATGGCGAGCGGCCTCGTGGACCTCGTCATCGTCGGCGCCGACCGCATCGGCAGCGACGGGCGCACGGCGAACAAGATCGGCACCTACGGCCTCGCGGTGCTGGCGAAGCATCACGGAATCCCGTTCGCGGTGGTGGCGCCGCGATCTAGCTGCGACCCTCTCTGGCCCGGCGCCAGGGAGGTGGAGATCGAGCAGCGCGATCCGCGCGAGGTGCTCGAAGTCATGGGGCAGCGCGTCGCCAGCGCCGGCAGCGACGCCTTGAACCCGGCGTTCGACGTCACCCCGGGAGAGCTCGTGACGGCGATCGTGCGCGAGGACGGCCTCTTCAGGCCGCCGTACGCCTTCTGAGGAGCCGCGAAAGGCAAGGGGGACTATAGACATGCATGATCCGAGAAAACTGCGGGAAGAGGCGCAGGAATACAGGCGCAGGCTCCGCCGCCGCGGGGCCGACGGTCTTTTGGACGAGGCGCTGAAGGTGGATGAGGATCGGCTATCCGTCCTGCGCCGCGTGGAGGAGCTCAGGGCCGAGCGCAACCGCGCCAGCCAGGAGATCGCCGGGCTGCGCAAGGCCGGCAAGGACGCGCAGGCCGAGATCGAGCGCATGCGTGGTGTCGGCGAGGAGCTGAAGGCCAAGGAGGCGGAACTCGCCGAGCTCGAGGGAAAGGTCCAGGAGCTCTGGCTGCAGATTCCGAACGTGCCCTCGGACGACATGCCCGACGGCCTCGAGCCGCGAGAGGAGCGCGTCGTTTTCGAGCGGCCCCGCTTCGGCTTCGAGCCGAAGGCGCACTGGGAGATCGGCACGAACCTCGGCATCCTGGACTTCGACCGGGCGACGCGCATGTCAGGCTCGCGGTTCGCCCTGCAGCGAGGACTTGGCGCGAAGCTCGAGCGCGCCCTGATCGACTTCATGATCGACGTGCACACGTCGCGGGGCTACACGGAGATCTTCCCGCCCTTCCTCGTGCAGGAGCCCGCGCTCTACGGTACGGGCCAGCTGCCGAAGTTCCGGGAGGAGATGTTCCAGACCCAGACCGGGCACTTCCTCATCTCGACCGCCGAGGTGCCGGTGACGAACATGCACCGGGAGGAGATCCTGCCGGACGACGAACTGCCGATCCGCTACTGCGCCTACAGCGCCTGCTTCCGCGCCGAGGCCGGGGCGGCAGGGCGCGATACGCGCGGGCTCATCCGCCTGCACCAGTTCAACAAGGTGGAGATCGTGCACTTCGTGCGTCCGGAGGAGTCTGACAGGGAGCTCGACCTGATCGTGGACGAGGCGGAAGAGATCCTGCGCCGCCTCGAGCTCCACTACCGCGTCGTCACGCTGCCGACGATGGACTACGGCTTCTCCGCGTACAAGACGCTCGACCTCGAGGTATGGCTCCCGTCGCAGGACATGTTCCGGGAGATCTCCTCGGCGACGAACTTCCGCGACTTCCAGGCGCGGCGCGCCAACATCCGCTATCGCGACCAGGACGGCAAGGTACACTTTGTCCACACCCTGAACGCCTCGGGCCTCGCCGTCGGGCGCACCATGGCGGCGATCCTCGAGCAGTATCAGGACGAGGATGGCAGCGTGCGCGTTCCGCAGGCCCTGCGGCCCTATATGGGCGTGGAGCGCATCGGGCCGCGATAAGCCTCGTGCTATAATGTCGAAGCGCCGGAGGGGTGGCCGAGCGGTTTAAGGCGGCGGTCTTGAAAACCGCTGAGGTGATGAGCCTCCGTGGGTTCGAATCCCACCCCCTCCGCCAGCTTTGCGACCATGGCGGGAGGCTTTCGAGGTTGAGCACCGCGGGACAGGGCATGGGCTTCGGCGACGTGCTCGACGCAGGGTTCCAGGTCTTCCGCAGCTCGTTCTGGCAGTTGGCGCTCGCGCAGGCCATTGTGGCGATACCGGTCGCGATCATCCAGGCCCTGTGGCTGCCTCACAGCGTGCCGACCAATCTCCAGCAGTCCGTCAGCCTCTTCTCCGCGCATGCGCCGATCTCGCTTCTGATCGGCGTGCTCGGCATTCTCCAGGCGAGCGCCGTGGTGGTCGTCGCGCGGCAGGCGGCCAGCGGTGTGCCGGCCAGCGCCCTAACGGCCTATCGGCAAGCCTTCAGCCGTTTCCCCGAGGCGCTCGGCTTCGGGCTGATCTTCGCGGTCCTGGTCGGAGTCGGCCTTGCGATCGTGATCATCCCGGGCGTCGTGCTGGCGATCTGGCTGTCGCAGGGCCTCTTTCTGATCGTGCTCGGCAATCGCGGCATCATCCAGGGCATCGTCGAAAGCTATCGCCTGGTCGGGGGGTACTTCTGGCGGGTACTCGGCATCGCGGTGGTCGCGTTCCTGATGGAGACCGTGGTGAGCCTCCTCGTGACGATGCTCTTCACGGTGGCGACCGGACATGGCGAGGTGACGGCGGTCGTCACGACGCTGCTCGGCATCCTGATCGGCAGCTTCCCGCTCGTGGTGCTCTACATCCAGTACCGCGACCTCCTGCAGCGCCGCGGCTTCTCTCGCGGCTGATTCGCGATTGATCAGGCCTGCGGCCACGTGGTACAATGCGGAGTGCTTCGCGGAGGGATACCCAAGTGGCTGAAGGGGCGGTCCTGCTAAGACTGTAGGGGGTTAACAAAAAGCCCCGCGAGGGTTCAAATCCCTCTCCCTCCGCCAGAATATTCCGGCGCCTCCAGAATCGGAGGCGCCCTTTCGCTTTGCTGGGGTCGACAGAACCACACGACAAGGTTCGACTGCTTCCGCCCGCCACGACGACCACATGGATCACGGTCACGTGTCCAGATGGACCATCTTGGTGATTGAAGCGCCTTCCAGGAGGGTAAGCGCATTCTGGCATAAAGGAGATTGCGGCGTCTTAGCGAATTCTCACGGCAACGCGCGACTGCCTGACGGCGGGAGAGCGGGGCAGATCGCAGAGTGCGGAGGGAGGGTCGAACGGGCCTCAGGGCCGTGTTTCACGTGCCGTCGCAGCGTGGGCGCGATAAGGAATTTGAGATCGGCGCCCCGAGCGGCGAGCATCTAAATTTCCCCCCACTGAAGGGAGGACACCGGATTTATGGCAACTGCGCAAGCCAATGTGCGCGCCAGCGGTCAACTGAAGCATGAACTGAGATTCGTTGACCTGCTGATGGCCTCGGTAGGCGGCATCATCGGATCGGGCTGGCTTTACGGCTCCTGGAAGGGCGGCTTCATGGCCGGCCCGGCCGCGGACATCTCGTGGCTGATCGGCGGTGTCGCGGTCCTGCTCATCGGACTCGTGTTCGCGGAACTCGGCGGAGCTTTGCCGGAGGCGGGCGCGATCGTCCGCTACCCGCAGTTCTCGCACGGCACATTCGTCAGCTACATCATGGGCTGGGGCGCCCTGATCGCCTACGCCTCCGTGCCTCCGATCGAGGCCGAGGCCGCGGTGCAGTTCATGGGCTACTACTGGCCAGCCGTGTACTCGAACTCGGCCGGCGCCCTGACGACCCTCGGCATCTTCATGGCCGTGGCCTTCATGCTCCTATTCTTCCTGATCAACTACTTCGGCGTCGGGATCTTCGGCAAGACGAACACCTACTGGACTTGGCTGAAGATCGCGATCCCGACCCTGGCGGTCGTCGTCCTGTTCTTCGGCGGACACTTCGACGCCGCGAACTTCACCTCCCACGGCGGCTTCACGCCGCTCGGCACCTCCGGCATTTTCGCCGCGGTCCCGCTCGGCGGCATCGTGTTCGCCTACCTGGGGTTCAGGCAGTCCCTGGACCTCGCGGGCGAGGCGAAAAATCCGCAGCGTGACATGCCGCGGGCGGTCATCTTCTCGATCCTGATCGGCGTCGTGCTCTACCTCCTGCTGCAGACCGCCTGGATCGGCAACGTCGGCGCTGCTCAGCTGGCGCACGGCTGGGCCGGTACCCAGAAGGAGTTCACCGCTCCGTTCTCCGACCTCTCCAAGTTCGCCGGCTTCGGCTGGCTCGCGGTGATCCTGCTGCTCGACGGCATCTGGTCCCCGGCCGGTACCGGCAACGTGTACCTCGCCTCCACGTCGCGCGTCATGTTCGCGATGGGCAAGAACCGCTACTTCCCGCGCTTCCTGCTCTGGGTCCACCCGAAGACCGGCGTGCCCCTCTGGGCGCTCATCTTCACCGTCGTGATCGGCCTCGCGTTCCTGCTGCCGCTCCCGTCGTGGTCGGCGCTCGTCGGTCTCGTTTCGAACGCGACCGTCTTCACCTACATCATCGGCCCGGTGTCCGCCGCTGTGCTGCGCAAGACGATGCCGAACATGCCGCGCCCGTTCAAGCTGGGCGGCATGGGCTTCTTCGCGCCGGCCGCGTTCGTCGTGGCCTCGCTGATCCTCTACTGGTCCGGCTGGTCGATCGACGCGCCGGTCGCGCTGATCCTCCTCGTCGGCGTCCTCCTCTACGCGTACGGCGTCACCACCTTCGCGCCGGACGAGCAGATCTACTCCTGGAAGTACGTCAAGGCAGGCATCTGGCTCGTCGTGTACATCGTCGTGATGCTGGTCCTGACCTACATCGGCTCCTCGCAGTTCGGCGCGCCGCACCAGATCATCCCCTACGGCTGGGACATGCTGGTCGTCGCTGTCGTCTCCCTCGTCTTCTTCTACTGGGGCGTTGCGAGCGGCATCCCGACCTTCGAGTCGGAAGCCAAGCTCAAGGAGTTCGCCCAGCAGGGACACGGCGCATCCGCGGACTGAACCGCATCGCGCGGGGCTGGCCTCACCTGAGGTCGGCCCCGTTCGCTTTGCTTGGCGCCGCTACCGGCTTGCTGCCGCCGCCGCGAGGCGCAGGAGGCGGCCCGGGTCTTGCGGCAAGAGTGGCTCGGCCCAGATGTCGCCGACGGCCCTCAGACGAGAAGGCATGGTGCGCAACGTGAAATCCCCCGGCCGGATGTGGCCGAGTTCCTCCGGCCTGATCGGACAGCTCACGGGCGCGCCGGGTACGGCGCGCAGGCTGTAGGGAGCGGCGAGCGTATGCCCGGCGGCGCTCTGGCCGAAGTCGAAGTAGACGCCGTGGCGGCGCGCCTTGAGGCGCTCGAGCGAGACGAGGTCCGGACGAACGCGCCGGATCTCCGCGCCGAGCCCCTTGAAGGCGAGGAAGAGCTCGTGCGGCGTTGGCCCTGGGCGGATCGGCAGAAAGAGGTGCAGGCCGCGCTTGCCCGAGGTCTTGAGGAGCGCCCTGAGGCCGATGGCGTCCAGAGCGGAAAGGGTAAGGCGCGCCAGGGCGACGGCGTCGTCGAAACCGCAGGGCGGCATCGGGTCGAGGTCCACCCAGGCGAGGTCCGGATGCTCGGCGTCGGGATGTCTCAGCGGCGAGATGTGGAACTCGAGACCGCCGAGGCCGACGGCGTAGGCGATCGTGCGCTCGTCCTGCAGCATGATGTAGCGCGTCCCCTCGATCGGCCAGGTGGCGAGCCAGGGCGGCGCGCCGCTCGGGGGGTTCTTCTGGAAGAAGCCCTTTTGCTCGATGCCGTCCGGGTAGCGGATCTGCGTCAAGGGCCGGTCGCGGGTGAAGCGCAGGAGCGGTCCCGAAACCGCGAGGTAGTAGCGAAGCACGTCCTGGCGCGTGATCGCGTCGCCCGGGTAGCAGAGCTTCTCCGGATGCTTCAGGGTAAAGCCCAAGTTCTCCATGACGGTAGCCTGCGGCAGCCTCGGCCGTTCCACGCATGCTTCTTCGGACGGCCGGGACGCTAACGCCATGGACGAACCGTTGCAGCCGATGGAGCCGGTGATCTGGCAGACGCCGTTCGACGACCCCCAGTGGCAGTTCGAGATCAAGTGGGACGGCGTGCGCTGTCTCGCCTACGCCGAAGGCGACGAAGTGCGCCTCTACGGGCGCCGGGGAACCAACTGGTCCGCGCGCTTTCCCGAGCTTCGCGAGGCCCTCAGGGGCAGTGGCAAGGTGCTCGACGGCGAACTCGTCGTGCTGCAGGACGGACGCCCAAGCTTTCCGGCCGTGATGCGCCGCCTGCATAGAAGCGACGGCCCGGTGCACTTCATGGTCTTCGACTGCCTCTACGATGGCGGCCGGGATCTCCGCCAGGAGCCGACCGCCGTCCGGCAGGAGAAACTGCTGGCGCTGCCGGCCAGCTCTCTTTTGCACCGCGTCGAGCCGGTGATTGGGGCTGGCCGGGCGCTTTTCGAGGTGGCGCGCGAAAGCGGCCTCGAGGGCGTCGTCGCCAAACGGCGCGACGCGCCATACGTGGGAGGCAAGAGCGACCTCTGGCGCAAGGTGAAATGCTGGCGCGAGCTGCGCTGCGTCGTTCTCGGACTCGACGAGGAGAAGGGCGAGATCCGCAGCGTCCGCCTGGGGGCGGAGGAAGACGGCCAGGTCATGCCCGTCGGGTCCGTCGGCAACCTCGGTCGAGGGGCGCAGCAGGAACTCAGGCGAGCCCTCGCCCGCGGCACGGCGCTGGTCGATGTGGCCTACCTCGAATGGACGGAAGACGGGAGCCTCAGGCACCCGCGCTGGCTGCGCGTCGCGCATCCATCAGGACGCTGAGATCTTCAGGCGTGCGCCCCTTCGAGCTCGAGCGAAGCCCGCAGGCGTTCCAGCAGCTGCCCCATGTCCTCCCCGACCGGACGCTCCACCGCGGCCGGCGCCTCGGCGGCCTTGCGCTCCAGGAGAGCCGCCAGCCGCTCGCGGTAGGCGTCCGGGTGGGCCCGGGGCACGAAGGGGCCCGCGAGCGTATCGATCAGGGCCTCGGCCAGGCGCAGTTCCGGTTCGCTCGGCGCGACTTCGTCGCCGAGATCGAGGTCCGAGACGTCGCGTACCTCGTCGGGGGCGTGCATCGTTTCGAGCGCCATCGCTTGGCCCTGGTACGGCCGCAGGGTGGCGAGCCGCGTGCGCCGGCGCAGGACGAAGCGACAGAGCGCCACGCGCGATGCGCCGACGAGCGCCTGGCGCAGGAGTTGATAGGCCCTGTGGCCGCCCTTCTGCGGTTCGAGGTAGTAGGGCTTCATGAAGTAGACGGCGTCGAGTTCCTCCTCGCGCGGGAACTGCAGGATCTCGATGCGGCGGTCTTGCGGCTCCTCCGCCGCGACTTCCGCCATCTCCTCCTTCTCGACGAGGACATACTGGCCGGGGGCGAACTCGTGGCCAAGAGCCAGTTCGCTTTCCGGCACCTCCTGGCCGCAGGCGCTGCAGACCTTCTTGTAGCGCACGGGCTGCAGGCACGACCGATGGATGTAGTGCATGCGCGGATCCCTGTCCTCGCTGGCGCTATAGAGCTTGACGGGAATGGAGACGAGGCCGAAGGCCAAGGTGCCCTGCCAGATGCTGCGCACGGCATTCCCTCCCGTGGCTAGCTTGCGGGAGGCGGGGCCAGGCGATACGGGCTTATGTCCTTTTCGCCATGCACCGCGTCGTGCCGATGCATCTGGACAGCAAAAGGCGACGTGACCGCGACCGTGCCGGGCCGTCCGGCGCGCTTGTCGGTCGGCCCGATGGGATTGGGTCACCTTTCGGCCCTTTTCGGGTCTGAGGATCGCCGAGCATGCTGAGACCGGAGCGAGGGTGGCGGAAGACGGAGGTTCAAGCCGTGGTGACACGTGCTTGCGGGGGAAGGACCGACACCACGCGGACTCTGGCCTTGATGGGGGCCGCGATTGGTCTCCTGCACCTTCTGGGTTGGGGGCTATTCGCCGCGGCCGGCCCCAACCGGGCATTCGTGCTCGGCGTCGCGCTGACGGCCTACACGCTCGGCATGCGCCACGCGTTTGACGCCGACCACATCGCAGCGATTGACAACACGACCCGCAAACTGCGCGAGGATGGACAGGAGCCACTCACCGTTGGACTCTGGTTCTCCCTGGGCCATTCGACCATCGTTCTCGTGCTCGCCTGCGCCTTGGCCCTCGCGGCCGGCCGCATGCACATCGCCATCGCCGGCCCGGCCTCCTGGCTCCATGGCGTCGGCGGCCTTGTCGGCGCTCTTGTGTCGACGATGTTTCTCTACACCATCGCCGCCCTGAATCTGCAGGGGCTCAGGGACACCCTGCGGCGACGTGGGGACTTGACTCGATCCCCCAACCTCGGTGGCCCGCTCTTTAGGATCTTCGGCCGGGTCGTGCGCAGGATCCGGCGGCCATCCGGCATGTACCCGGTTGGAGTGCTGTTTGGGCTCGGCTTCGACACGGCGACCGAGATTGCGCTGCTCGCGACCACGGTGGGTGCCGCCATGGGGCCGTTGCCCTGGTACGACATCTTGTCGCTGCCGTGCCTTTTCGCGGCTGGAATGAGTCTGTGCGACAGCATCGACGGCGTCTCCATGCGGTTTGCCTACGATTGGTCGCTGCTGCGGCCTGCGCGGCGTCGGCTATGGAACATCTGCGTCACAGGACTATCCGTGGGCGTGGCGTTCGGCGTGGGCACGATCGAACTGCTTGGGCTCGCCAGCGGCTGGTCGAAGAGGGTGGCCCACGTCCTGGCGCCCTTGGCGCACCTCGACCTCACGCGGCTGGGTTTCAGCGTTGCTGTGACGCTGATCGCGCTGTGGCTACTCGCCCTGCTCCTCTGGCGTGAACGTGGCCGTGGTAGGCGCGGGCCTGTCCGCCACGGGGCTGCGCAAAGCGGTGACGCGGCAGCAAGGGACCTGTGAGAGGTTGCGCCTGGGGACCGATGGCCTGGACCCCCTCTGCAACGTCGCCCGAAGGCGGCGCGCCAGACGGCGCAGTCCGCAACGGCGCACCTTGGGCAGGCACCTTACTGCGCTACGGGAGCCCCTTGGGCCAGGCTCCAGCCATCGTGCACACTGCTTTGCGCGATCCTGATCAGCTCTGGTTGCCACTGCCGGAGGTCGGCAGATGCCCCCGGTTGATGCGGATAGTTCACCTGCTCCCAGATCCATGTCGCCTGGTTCAGGCTCACGGCCTTGTAGTAGAGGCCGTACAGCGTGGTCGGGCCATCGTAGTAGACGCAGTAGATCGCGCGCGCGTCGGCGTTCAGCGCGACGATGGTTCGTAGCGCCGTGCAGAGGCCCGAGAGGGACGGCGGGCGACTCACGTACTCCTGAAACCACAGCTGCGCCGGGCCGTATCGGTCGATCTTGGGCGCGATGTAGTCCAGGGCGACTTCGTTGTTGCCGAAGATGCGAACATCCTCCGCGGTGAAGCCCGCCGGAATGTAGGTCGGAAAGGGCAAGTAAAGCTGCGCGTTCACGTTGAAGGTCACGGGTGGGGCAGTCGAATGTTTGGACGCGTGTACGGTGTTGGCGGTCTCTTTCACCGCGGCTCGACGGGCGCTTTGTGGCCCGCAGCCGCTGATCGCGATCGCGCTCGCCAAGAGGACGGCGGCCGTTGCGAGTTTCACGGCGATCCCCCTGTCCCAGAATACGCCAGTGCCCATTCGGACGGTAGCACCGTCGCCTCCGCTGGCGGCAAATCTGCGCTCTTCCTGGTGACCATGCGCCGATGCGGTAGAAGGGGAAGCCCGTGAGGGTCGGCCGGGAAAGACAGGCCCCGGGCGGGCGGTTCGCGGGAACCCTTTCCCTGTGCTGTCCGGCCGGCCAACCAGGGACAGGAGCCCGAATCGGGCTATCGACGGCAATCGGGACATAGGCAGAGGCTATGACAATCACGGTGCGCGCTACCCCCAACGTGGATCAAAGAAGGCCTGCTCCGCCGGGTGTCGCGACTCTGCCCCGAGGGGTTGCGGCGAAGGGCCTTCGGGCGTTATCTGACGAGTGGGAGGGATCGCCGGTGCAGCTGCCTGCTCCTGCGCCCAGCCTTGTTCAGGAGTTCACATTCTTTCAGCGAGAGGGATGCAGCATGCGCGTGATCAAGGTCGAGGAGACCCAGATCGCCTCCTGGACCCGCACGCTCCTTGCCCAGCAGCGCGTCGTGGCGGTCCAGGAGCGCGATGAGCGCTTCGTCTTCGACGACCTGCACCAGGCCGAGGACCTGCGCCTGGACCACGATGTCACCCTGGAACCCCCGCTCCGCTACTTCCTGCCCCAGCGGGAGGAGCTCGTGTCCTACGAGCGCCCGGGTCGCTACGCCCAACCTTAACTCGACGCGAGGCCCTTCGTGCTGCTCGGCCTGCACCCGTACGACGTCGCGGCGATCCGCCAGATGGACGAAGTCTTCGCGCGGGGCGTGCCCGACCCGCACTACCAGCGCAGGCGCTCCCTCGCCACCTTGGTGGCGTGCGACGTCGAGACGCCCTCGAGCCATGTGTTCGCGGGCGCCATGGGCACCGCGGTGGCGCGCGAAGGCTACGATCTCCTGCTCACCCGCATCGGGCGAACGTACCTGGTCGAGAGCCGCACGGCCAAGGCTGACGGTCTCCTGGCGCTCTTCGGCGATGACGCCCTGGACGCCCCGCCCGCGGATCTCAGACGCCGCGAGGCCGTCTGGCGGCGCAATCGCCAGGGTCTGCGCCAGCACGAGCTCGACTGCCCGCCCGAAGCTCTGCCGCGCCTCCTCCTCGCGAGCTACAACGACGAACTCTGGCAGGAGCGCTCGGAGCTCTGCCTCTCCTGCGGCGCCTGCAACCTCGTCTGCCCGACCTGCTACTGCTTCGATGTCCAGGACGTCGTCGACTGGGACCTCAAGTCCGGCAGGCGCTTTCGCCTCTGCGACTCCTGCATGCTGCAGGACTTCGCCAAGGTGGCCGGCGGTCACCAGTTCCGCCTGCGCCGCGACCGCTACCGCCACCGCTTCTACCGCAAGGGTCTCTACATGCCCGAGCGCTTCGGGTTTGTCGCCTGCGTCGGCTGCGGCCGCTGCATCGACAGTTGCATCGCCGGTGTGGCTAGCCCCGTGGATGTCTACAACGCCCTGCTCGAGCGTCACCCCGAGGTGCTTGAGGAGCCGGTGGAGGGACTGGGCAAGAGAAGCCTCGGCCAGGCGCTTGAGGCTCTGCTCGGCCGTGAGGGCCCGGAGGAAGCGGCCACTGGGGCGAGGGATCGGGCCTTGACCACCACGCCCACGCTCGCGGAGGCCGAGGAGTCGACGGCGGCGCTGCCGCAGGCGGCGACGGCCATGCTGCCGCTCGAGCAGCTCGCCGCCAGGGATCCCTACGTGCCGGAGCGGGCGACGATCGTCGAGATGCGCCCGTTGACCCAAAGCGAGACCTTCTACCGCCTGCGACTTGCATCCGGACACCCGCTCGGCCACCAGAGCGGCCAGTTCGTCCAGATCTCGCTCATGGGCATCGGCGAGGCGCCGATTTCCGTGAGCTCGGGCCCCGGCCAGGAGACCGCCTTCGAGATCGTGGTGCGACGTGTGGGCAACGTGACGGAGGCTCTCGAGCGGCTGCGGCCGGGAGACACCGTCGGTGTGCGGGGACCGTACGGTACAGCGTTCCCGATGGCGGACCTGCGCGGCAAGGACATCCTGGTCGTGGCGGGGGGCATCGGCATCGTGCCCGTGCGCTCGGCCATAAAGGAGGTGCTCCGCCATCGCGGCGACTATGGCAGGCTCACGATCGCCTACGGCATGCGGGCGCCGCAGGACCGCCTGTTCGGCGACGAGATCGAGCTCTGGCGGCAGGAGCCCGGGGTGACGGTGCTCGAGACGGTGGACCACCTCGAAGGGCTCTGGCATGGCCAGGTGGGGCCGGTGACCACACTCCTGCCCGGTTGCGGCATCGATCCCGGCCGGACCGCGGCGCTGGTCTGCGGTCCCCCGGTGATGTACCGCTACGTGCTCTCCGATCTCATCGCCACCGGCATGCGGCCCGAGGACATCTACGTCTCGCTCGAGCGGAAGATGAAGTGCGGCATCGGCAAGTGCGGCCACTGCCAGATCAACGGCGTCTACGTCTGCCAGGAGGGACCGGTCTTCACCTATGCGCAGGTGAGAAACCTGCCGGAGGCCCTGCAATGAAGAAGCCAAGGGTTGCGATCTTCGATTTCGCGGGTTGCGAGGGCTGCCAGCTCCAGATCATCAACCTCGAGGAGGAGCTCCTGCAGCTCCTCGAGGTGGTGGACGTCGTGGAGTGGCGGGAAGGCATCTCCGACCGGAGCCCCGAGTTCGACATCGCCATCGTCGAGGGGGCGATCACGAGGCCCCAGGATGTCCGGCGCCTGGAGCAGATCCGGGCCAGGGCCAAGGTGCTCGTGGCCCTCGGCGCCTGCGCGAGCCATGGCGGCGTCAACAGGCTCCGCCAGCGCCTAGACCTCGCGGCCGCGAAGCGCATCGTCTACGGCACCGCCGCGCGCGAGGAATTCCTCGGGTCCGGGCCCGTGCAGGCGATCGACGAGGTGGTCTCGGTCGACGCGCGCGTCGAGGGCTGTCCCATCGACCGCCAGGAACTCGGCAACGTCCTGCGCACCCTCGTGCTCGGCGGCGAGCCGAAGGTGCCGGACTACCCGGTCTGCGTCGAGTGCAAGCGGGCGGGCAACATCTGCCGCTACGAGCGCGGCGAGATCTGTCTCGGACCCGTGACGCGAGGCGGCTGCGGCGCGCGCTGTCCGTCCTACGGCATGTGGTGCTACGGCTGCAGGGGGTCGGTGGATGAACCGAACATCCACGCCGCGCGCGCCGTGATGGAACGTTACGGCCGGACCGTGCAGGAGCGCGAGGAACGGCTCGCGCTCTTCGGCAGCCGGTAAGGAGGGCCCAGGCATGGCAAGGCACATCGAAGTCCACCACGTCACGCGCATCGAGGGTCACGGCAGCATCGTGCTGGACGTGGACCAGGGCCGCATCGAGAAGATCGCCTGGCAGGTGCCCGAGGCGCCGCGCTTCTTCGAGGCGATGGTGCTCGGCAAGTCCTGGCGCGACATGCAGACCATCGTCAGCCGCATCTGCGGCATCTGTTCGATCAGCCACTCGCTGGCCTGCGTCAAGGGGGTCGAGGCGGCCCTGGGTTTCGAGGTGAGCAAGCAGACCGGGCGCCTCAGGCGCCTCGCGCACTACTCCGAGCTGATGCAGAGCCACGTGCTGCACGTCGGCTACCTCGTCGCCCCGGACCTCCTCGGCCAGGCGTCGGTGGTGCCGTTGACGCGTAGCCATCCGCAGCTCGTGGAGCTGATCGTGGGACTCCACCGCCTCGCGAACCGCTGGTCTGATCTCGTGACCGGGCGCACGACGCACCCGATCACCCTCCAGCCCGGTCGCATGACGCATCTCCCATCGCCAGGCGACCTCGTGCAGCTCCAGCACGACCTCGAGTCGGCGCGGGAAGGCGTCTGGCGCCTGGTGGACGCGGTAGGGGACCTCCTCGCGGCCCTGCCGGACTTCGACCGCCCCACCGAATACGTCGCGCTCGTGAACGGGCCGGAGTACGCGCTCTACGACGGGGAGATCGGCAGCAGCGACGGCGAGGCGCTGCCCTTGAGCCGCTTCGAGCAGGCCTGCAACGAGTATGTCGCCAAGGACTCGACCGCCAAGTGGACCCGCTGGCACCGCGACGCCTACGCCGTCGGCGCCAGGGCGCGCTTCAACCTGAACGGAGCCTATCTGTCGCCGCTCGCCCGCAAGGTGGCGCAAGCGCTGAAGCTCCCGGAGCACCGCGACAACCCCTACTACAACACGGTAGGGCAACTCGCGGAACTCGGACAGCTGCTCGACGACGCGGGCGTCCTGATCGACAAGATCCTGGCGGCCGGGCTCAAGTCGGAGCACCGGGACCTCGTGCCGCACGCGGGCGAAGGTGTCGGCTGCGTCGAGGCTCCGCGCGGCATCCTGTTCCACCGGTACGCCTTCGACGCCAAGGGCCGCTGCGAGGCGGCGAACCTCGTCATCCCGACGAACCAGAACCACGCCAACCTCCAGCGCGACATGGAGGAACTGGTGCCGAGGATCCTGGACCGGTCCGAAGCCGAGATCACCCTGCTGCTCGAGATGCTGGTCCGGGCCTACGACCCCTGCGTCTCCTGCTCGACGCACTTCCTCGACGTCCGCTTCAAGAGCGGCCGTTCCCCGGGGGAGGTTGTCTGAGATGTGCCTCGCGGTGCCGGCCCGGGTCCTCGAGATCACCGAGGACAACATGGCGGTCGTCGACGTGGGCGGGGTGCGCCGGACGGTCTGCCTCGACCTCGTCACGGACGTGCGGGTCGACGACTACGTGCTCGTCCATGTCGGCTTCGCGCTGCAGAGGATCGACCAGCGGGAGGCCAAGCGGCAGGCGGAGCGGCTCGCGGCGATGTTCTCCGGGGAGCCCGGCGGGGCGGACGCGACATGAGGTACGTCGACGAGTACCGCGACCCCAAGGCGGCCCAGGGCCTCCTCGCCGCGATCCGGCACCTCGCGGTTGGCCCCCTGCGCATCATGGAGATCTGCGGCGGGCACACCCACGCCATCTACCGCAGCGGCCTCGACCAGCTCCTGCCCCCGGAGATCCGCTTCCTGCACGGCCCGGGCTGTCCCGTCTGCGTCACGCCGGCGGTCCGGGTGGACCAGGCGATCGCCCTGGCCGAGCGCGGCTGCGTCGTCTGCACCTACGGCGACATGCTCCGCGTGCCCGGCTCGCGGGGGACCTTGCGGCAGTCGGCCGCCCGCGGAGCGGACGTGCGCATCGTGTATGGCAGCCTCGACGCGGTGGAGATCGCCCGGCGCGAGAGCGGCCGTGAGGTGGTGTTCCTCGCCGTCGGCTTCGAGACGACGGCGCCGGCCAACGCCTGCGCCATCCTGCGCGCCAGGGCGCTCGGTCTTCAGAACTTCAGCGTCCTCGGCAGCCACGTGCTCGTTCCGCCGGTGCTGCGCCACCTGCTCAGGGACAGAGACGCCGGGATCGACGCCTTCATCGGGCCGGGGCACGTCTCGGCGGTGGTCGGCAGCGAGGACTACCGCTTCCTGCCCGAGGAGTACGGGAAGCCGGTGGTGATCGCCGGCTTCGAGCCGCTCGATCTCCTGGAGGCGGTGCTCTGGCTGCTGCGGCAGAAAGCCGAAGGTCGCTGCGAGGTGGAGGTGCAGTACCGGCGCGCGGTGCGGGAGGAGGGCAGCCCCAGGGCGAGGGCGGTGATGGCGGAGGTCTACCGGGTCCAGGACCAGGAGTGGCGCGGCATCGGCCCCATTCCACGGAGCGGCCTCGGCATCCGCGAGGCGTTCGCGGCCTTCGACGCCTTGCGCCGCTACGAGCGGGACCTGCCGGTGGAGACGGAGGAGGAGGACGCCCGCGGCTACATCTGCGGGGAGGTCATCCAGGGCCTGAGGACACCCCTCGACTGTCCGGCGTTCGGCCTTGGCTGCACGCCGGAGCATCCCTTCGGGCCCGGCATGGTCTCCTCGGAGGGCACCTGCGCCGCCCTCTACCGCTACCGGCACCCGGACCGGGAGGTGACGCGATGAGCAGGGCCGATCCCCGCCTGACGCGCGTGATCGAGGCGTCGCACGGCACCGGCGGCAAGATGACCCACGACCTCGTCGAGCAGATCTTCCTGCCCGCCTTCCGCAACCCGCGCCTCGAGCCCCTGCTGGACGGATCCGTGCTCGAGCTCGCCGGCCTTCGGCTCTGCCTGACGACGGACAGCTACGTCGTCCAGCCGCTCCGCTTCCCCGGCGGCAGCATCGGCGATCTCGCGGTCAACGGGACGGTGAACGACCTTCTGATGTGCGGAGCGACGCCCGTCGCCCTGACGGCCGCCTTCATCCTGTCGGAGGGCCTCGAGCTCGGGCTGCTGCGGGACGTGGTGGAGGACATGGCGCGGGCCGCGAGGCGCGCGGGGGTGGAGATCGTCACGGGCGACACCAAGGTGGCCGGCGCGGGAGACCGGGAGGGCCTCTTCATCACGACGGCCGGACTGGGCGTCGTGCCGGCCGGCATCGCCTGGTCGCCCGGTCGGATCCGTCCTGGCGACCTGATCCTCCTCTCCGGCAGCGTCGGCGACCACGGCGCGAGCGTGATGGCGTCGCGCTTTGGCATCGCCCTCGACACCGAGATCCCGAGCGATACCTGCGCCCTGCGGGACGCGGTGCTGGCGGTGCGCGACCTCCCAGGCGTCCGCTGCCTGCGCGACCCGACGCGCGGCGGCCTCGCGACGACGCTCGCCGAACTCTCGGCGCAGAGCGGCCTCACGCTGACGGCGGAGGAGCGGTGGATCCCCGTGCGCGAGGATGTGCGGGGCCTCTGCGAGGTGCTCGGTCTCGACCCCCTCTACGTCGCGAACGAGGGCAGGCTCGTCGCCGTGGTGGCGCCCGAGGACGCGGACGAGGCCCTGCGCCGCCTGAGGGCGGTGCCGGAGACCCGTGAGGCCGTGCTCATCGGCGGGGTGACTCAGGACCGACCAGGGCACGCGAACCTGCGCACCCTCCTGGGCGCGGTTCGCCCGCTCGATCTCCTGCCCGTCGAGCAGCTGCCGAGGATCTGCTGAGATGCACGAGATGGCCTTGGCCGAGGAGCTCCTCAAGATCTCCGACGAGGCGGCGGCGAGCGCGGGCGCCGAGGAGGTGCTGCGGGTCCGGGTGGGGGTGGGCTGGCTCCTCCAGGTGGAGCGGCAGAGTCTCGCCTTCTACCTCGAAGCCCTGCGTCGGGACTACCCCCGCCTCGAGCATGCCGTCTTCGAACTCGACGAGGAGGCGGTGCGGGTGCGCTGCCGGGTCTGCGGCGAGGAAACGGAGCAGGCGGGTTGGGGCTTCGCCTGCGGGGCGTGCGGCGACAGGGATGTCGAGGTGGTGGCGGGCGACCGGCTCGAGGTTCGGGATATGGAGGTGCGGACGGACGATGTGTGAGACGCAAGGCGAAGGGCACCAGCACCGGCACCTCGAGGTCCACCGGCACGCGATGGAGGCCAACGACCAGGTCGCGGCGAGGCTAAGGCGTGGCTTCGCCGCGAGGGGCATCCTGGTGCTCAATCTCATCAGCGCGCCGGGATCCGGAAAGACCGCCCTGCTTGAGCGCACGCTCGAGCAACTGAGGCCCTTGCGCGTCTCGGTCCTTGTCGGGGACGTCGAGACGGAGCGCGACGCGGAACGGCTGCGCCGCTGCGGCGTGCCGGTGGCGCAGATCGTCACGGCCGGCACCTGTCACCTCGAGGCCGGCATGGTGGAGAGCCACCTGGCGGAGGTGGATCAGCGCGAGCTCGACGTCCTGATCGTTGAGAACGTCGGCAATCTCGTCTGTCCGAGCGGCTTCGATCTCGGCGAGGACCTGAAGGTGGTGCTCGTGAGCACGACCGAAGGGGAGGACAAGCCGCTCAAGTATCCGGCGATCTTCCACCGGGCGGAGCTCGCGCTGGTGACGAAGGCCGACCTCGCGCCGCACCTCGATTTCGACCGCGAGGAGCTCCTCCGGAACATCCAGGCGGTGCACCCCGGCATGGAGGTGCTCGAGGTGTCGGCCAAGACGGGACTTGGCCTGGATCTCTGGCTCGACTGGATCCGGGCGAAGGTGGAGGAGAAGCAGAGCCTTCATGTCTGAGGTGGTAGCGCCATGACGCAAGCGAGGCCCAGCGAAGCGGTCGCGGGACGAGATCCGCGGCGGGAAGGGGCAGGGGTCCAGGCTCTCGCCGTCCGGGTCAGCGGCACGGTGCAGGGGGTGGGGTTTCGGCCCTTCGTCTACCGCCTCGCGACGGAGTATGGGCTCGTGGGCCTGGTGCGCAACGAGGGCTCCTTCGTCCGCGTCGAGGCGCAGGGCCCGCCTGAGGCGCTCGAGGGCTTCCTGCGCGACCTCTGTGCCCGGGCGCCTGCCGCGGCGGCGATCGAGGGGCTCGCAGCCGAGCCGATCCCGGTGGGCGAACGGCAAGGCTTCTCGATCGTACCTTCGCGCGACGCCAGGCGTGAGGCGATGGGCATCCCCGTCGACAGCGCCATCTGCCCGGACTGCCTCAAGGACCTGAGGGATCCCGGGAGCCGCTACTACCGCTACCCCTTCACCTCGTGCACGCAGTGCGGGCCGCGCTACACGATCACGCGGCGCCTCCCCTTCGATCGCGAGCGCACGGCGATGGACCTCTTCCCCCTCTGTACGGACTGCCAGGGCGACTACGTCGAGCCCGCTTCCCGCCGCTTCCACGCCCAGGCGACCGCGTGCGGCGCCTGCGGGCCGAGCCTCTTCTGGTGCGGGCCGGACGGCGTCCCGCACGGGGAGAACGAAGAGGCGCTGCGACGGGCGAAGGCCCTTCTCCGTGCCGGGGGCATCGTCGCCGTCATGGGCATCGGCGGATTCCACCTGGCGGTGGACGCGAGGAACGAAGGGGCGGTGCAGCGCCTCAGGCTCCGCAAACGGCGCCCCGGCAAGCCCCTCGCCGTCATGATGGCGGAAGACGAGGTGCCGCTGCATTGCCGCGTCTCGGCGGCCGAGCGGCGGGCGCTCTCTGGCCCGGCGCATCCGATCGTGCTGCTCGAGCGGCTGGGCGGGACGGGCATCGCGCCCTCCGTGGCGCCGGGAATGGCGCGCCTCGGCGTGATGCTGCCGTACACGGGCCTTCATGTGCTTCTGCTCGAGGACGCCGACCTTTCGTGCCTCGTAATGACGAGCGGCAACCACAGCGGCGAGCCGCTCTCCTACTCGGTGGAGGGCGCACTCTCAGAACTCGGCGACGTGGCGGACGGCTTTCTCTGCCACACGCGGGAAATCGTCCGCCCGGTGGACGACTCGGTCCTTCGCGTGGCTCGAGAGGGACCGATCCTGCTGCGCCGTGCGCGCGGCTTCGTGCCGAGGAGCATCGTGGTGCCGGGCTGCGATCCGCGGCTTCGGGCTTTCGCCGCGGGGGGCGACGTCAAGAACGCCTTCGCCGTGCTGCGCGGCGGCCGCATCTGGCTGAGCCCGCACATCGGGGACCTCGCTGTGCCGAAGACCATGGCGCTCTTCGAGCGGGAGGTGTCGTGGTATCGGGAGGAGCTCGGGGCGGAGCCCGAGGTGGTCGTCCACGACCTCCATCCCGGCTATCGCGGCACGGCGTACGCCGGGAGCCTTCGGCGTCCTCTCGTCGCCGTGCAGCACCACCACGCCCACATCGCGGCGTGCCTGCTCGAACACGGCGTGACGGAGCCGGTCCTCGGACTCGCGCTCGATGGCGTCGGCTATGGCGACGACGGCGGCATCTGGGGCGGCGAGGCTTTGCTCGTGGACGGCGCGGGCTACCGGCGGGTGGGGAGCCTCCTGCCCCTGCGGCTGGTGGGCGGCGACGTCGCGGTGAAGGAGCCCTGGCGCCTCGCGGTCAGCTACCTTGAAGAAGTGGGGCGGTGGGACGAAGACGGGAAGGCTCTGCTGCAGAGGATGGGTGTAGCGGCGGACCTGGCGCGGCGGCTCGGGCAGGTGCTGCGCAGCCGCTACCCCGGCTTCGTCTCCACGAGCGCCGGACGGCTCTTTGACGCGGCGGGCGCCCTCATCCTGGGGCGCGCCAAGGCGAGCTTCGAGGGGGAGCTGCCGATGCTGCTCGAGGCGGCCGTTCGGCCGGAGGAGGTAGCCGCATACCCCTTCGACCTCGTCGAGGGCGAGCGGCTCCTCCTCGACTGGCGGCCCGCGTTCCTCGCCATGCTGGACGACTTGAGAGAGGGAGCGTCCGTGCCGGCCCTTGCGACCGGGCTCCATCGCGGCCTGGCGCGGGGCCTCGCTCGCGTGGCGCGACGCCTCTCGCGGCGCCACGGGCTCAAGTGCGTGGCGCTTGGCGGCGGCGTCTGGCAGAACGAGTGGCTCTTGCGCTGGTTCCTCGCCGAGATGGAGGGATCGGGAATCAGGGTGATCTGGCCGCGGGAGCTGCCGGTGGGGGATGGCGGGCTCGCTGTCGGGCAGCTTGCGGTCTTGATCGCGCTAAGGCGTCAAGGAATGGGTCGGGCTATTTCCTCGGAGACGCGCCGCACGTAGAGGGGGAGACGCTCCTCGAGTAGCGCGGAGAGCCCTTCCCGGTAGCCAAGGGACAGGGGTTCGATCCCGAAGAGGATGATGTTGTCCGGGCACTGGCCCAGGCGCCTCGCGAGATCCAGGAGATGAAGGAGATCTCCGGAGTGTGGCGTGATGGAGTTCCCTTGGCGGCGGGAGGCGGCCTCCTCCGGAATAAAGCGCACGATCGCACCGGGCGTCTCGCCCATGCGGGCGCAGTCCACGATGATCGCGCGGTCCGCGCCGGATAGCGCGTCGAGGAGGCGCATGCCGGCGGTGCCGATGTCGAGAAGGCGCACGTCGGGCCGGTCTTCGAATGAGGGCTCGAGTTCCTGTATGATCCGCACGGCGACGCCTTCATCTTCGCGCAGCGGGTTGCCGAGTCCGACGACGACGGTCATGGAAGCACCCCTGTGGAATCCTCTGTGTTCCACGCCGAGTATACGGCAGGACGGCTCTGGAGGCGGCATTCGAGTGTGGTTTGCTTGCGTTGCGCGCGCAGGAATGTTAGACTAACGCGTGCTCGGGCGCCCGTAGCTCAGTTGGATAGAGTGCTTGACTACGAATCAAGAGGTCGCAGGTTCGAATCCTGCCGGGCGCGCCAGAATTTACCGGTTGGCTTGGTCGAAACCCGCTTCCCGCAAGGGTTGCGGGTTTCGTGTTTTCCAGTGCTTGCCGTGCGACGCGTGGCCTTTGCGCAGTTGCCACCCAAGTTGCCACCGAAAGTACCGGGGGGATCGTCGTCGAGGGGAGTCGGCGAGGGCACCGCTGGGGCTACAGGCAGGAGGAGGCAGAGCGGCCAAGAATTTTAATCAGGACGTTTTTACCGGGACTGGAACAGTCCGGACGACCGTCAGCGTCTCCGCGCAGGAAGATCCCGGTCGGAAGGTAGGCGATTCATCGTGTCTCCATTGGTCAAGGGTGCTGTGAGATTGCTGCCGTTCGCGGCGGCAGCGCTCCTGGGTCTTACCCTGCTGATGCCGGCGGCAAGCGCAAGCTCGAACCCGGCTGCGGGGGAGACGCTGACGGACTGGCATTACGTTGAGAAGCCCCAGCCCACCATCGAATTCGACTATGGTCCTTCAGATGAGCCTTTGAGCTTGCCTAACGGACGCGACCCGTTTCGGCCCAAGGGTGGCTACCAAACCATCGACGCCCACTGGGGCGGCTTCGATAATCCGGCCCCGCTCATTTGGTACACCGAACACGCCTGTGGCAACGGCTGTGATACCAGCATCGCCGCCATCTTGATGGGCAAGGGCGTCAAGTACGCTCCCGACCTCATCAAGATCATGAACGCCGAGCACTTCTCGCCAGGAATGATCGGAGCGCCGGTGCCGAAGGGCATCACAACGCCTGCTCAAAGCCGCTTTACCTACGCCGACGGCTGGATCTATCCGGAAGCACTTACGCCGCCAAACAACGGTGTCGACAAGCTCGGCCCCGGTAAGGCTATCCACCACTTCGGCCGGATCTACGTGATTCCGTACAAGGACTGCTACTTCATCCCCGGCACCGAGACCGTCTGGGCCCGGGAAGTCTGCAAGTAGGAACGCGCCCCGAAGAGCCGACTCTGCGGGGG
>DAIBJA010000043.1 GCA_027420455.1 Clostridia bacterium
GTGGGATTCGAACCCACGAGGCAGGTTTTTGCCCACCTACCGCATTTCGAGTGCGGCTCCTTCAACCGCTCGGACACCCCTCCGAAACCTACCTCCGACCGGCGAAGAAGTCCTTGAGCAGCGTGGAGGCCTCCTCCTCCAAGACGCCGCCGATGACGTCCACCGGCCATTCACCCGCGAGCTCCGCGAACAACTGGAGCCGCGAGCCGGCCGCTCCCAGCCTTGGGTCCTGTGCCGCGAACACCACCCGCTCCACGCGCGCCATTGCGATGGCGGCCGCGCACATCGGGCACGGTTCGAGGGTCACGTACAGCGTCGCACCGCTGAGCCGCCAGTTTCCGAGCCGCCTGCCGGCCTCCCGCAAAGCGAGGATCTCGGCATGGGCCGTCGGATCCTGGTCTGTCTCCCGCAGATTGTGCGCCCTCGCGAGCACCTCGCCCTGCGGCGACACGATCACGGCACCAACCGGCACTTCGCCCGCCGCCAGGGCCGCCCGGGCTTCATCCAGCGCCGCCTGCATGTACGTGCTGTGCAGCGCCGACACCCCCGCAAGCATGGAAATGGCGCCCCTGGGAGGACTCGAACCCCCGGCAGACAGGGTTTAGGAAACCCCCGCTCTATCCACCTGAGCTACAGGGGCGTGCGCCACGTTGCAAAGCTGCTGCCCACTCGGCAGACCAGCTTCTGCGGCACACATAGTTTAGTGGAGACCTGCGGCGCTTGCAAGATCGCGAACTTGCCATTGCTCACGCGGTGCAAACGTATCGCGATAGCGCGGCGTCAGCCACATAGCGGGACAACCCGGGCAGAGTCCCTGCCTCGCTCGACAAAGACGTACCGTCCCGCAGGTAGGAATCGCATCGGGCGACCCTGAGGTTCCGGGACGTGGATGAGAGGAGTGTCTGCGATGCTGGGCCTCCTTGTGGCGCTCTTGTACATCGCCTTCCTTGTCGCGATTGTTTCGGCGATCGTCGCAATCTTCCAGATCCGCGCAACCGTGAACTACACGGCGGACAAGGTCGCGGAGATAGCGCGCCGCCTGGACGAACTTCAGAAGTAGCCACGAATTCGCTCCCCTTGTGAGCGGCTTTCCGCGGCGCCCTCAGCAGCACGGGGCGGGCGCCGGACGCGCCTTTGACCGGAAAAATTTTGGCAAACAAGTGCGAAGGTGCCGGTGCTCCCGCATAAACCGGTAGCATGGGGAAACAGAGCTATTGGCCACACTTCGCCGGCCTCGTCCTGCTACTGCTGGCGTCCGCCGCCATCCCCGCCTGGCGCGCCCAGCCCCGAACGCGCACGATTCTCGCTCCCGCCGCTTCAGGAAGCGCACCGGCGGTCAAGACCCCGCAGGTGCCGCTTATGCTCGGGCTCCAGCAGAACCTCGCGGCGCTCGGCTACTTGCCGGTCGGGTGGAACGGAACGGCCTTCACCTACCCGGCGGTGGCCATGCCGCAACCGCTACGTGCCCTGTTCCAGCCGGGCAAGGAGACCTTGCTCATACGCGGCGCCATCATGACCTACGAGGCCGCCCGTGGACTCTCACCTGCGCATACGTCGCTGGGCGCCTTGCTCCAGTCGCTGCAGAAGGACGCCAAGGCCGGCCGCAAGGCCAAGCAGCCCTACACCTACGTCTACGTCAGCGAGGCTCTGCCCGAGCGTCTCCTGGTCTGGTCTCCGCGCGGCGTGCTCCAGAACGTGCCGACCAACACTGGCGTCCCCGGTGCCAGAACCGCGCTCGGCACCTACCCGGTCTACCTTCGCCTCGTCTACCAGGTGATGAAGGGCCACGACCTGAACGGCGCGGCGTACGCCGATCCCGTCTACTACATCAGCTACTTCCACGGCGGCGAGGCGGTCCATGGATTCTACCGCCAAAGCTACGGCTTCCCGCAAAGCCTGGGCTGCGTGGAGATACCGCCCGCCGATGCGCGAGCGATCTACAACGAGATCCAGATCGGCACCCTTGTCACGGTGGGTCCGGGTCCGGCGAAGATGGTGGCACCGCCGCCTCCCCCGCCGACCCCGGTCACGCAGGATACCGGGACCCAGGGCGCATCGCCTTCACCCGGCACGACCACGGGGGCTCCGCCGACCCCGACGACCCCAGGCACCCCACCAAGCGGCGGATCGTCTGGCGACGGCACAACGACGACTGCTCCCTCCGACACCGGCACATCGCAGGGAAGCGATACGCCTGACTCCTCCGGAACTTCCAAGACAACGGACGACTCCGGAACACCCGTCGCACCGCCGGCCGGTCCTTGACCCTTGAATGCGCCTGCAGGCGCAGTGGAGCGCCTCATCCGCGTGCGCTCCCCTCAAAGCCGCGTCGATGGGGCGGTCAAAGCGGCCACGCAGGGGCTGCTGGCTCCGTTCCTGCGCCCGCTGCCGACCTCTGGCCGACGGGCCACATTCCGCCCCATCCCTGCGAACTTTCTGACAGGGGACCCCTGCCGTAGTCCGGACGGCGGTGGACCTTGACCTGGGTGGGGGCCAGCAAATTTCGTGCCGCCGCCGGCGGGCGCGGCACTGACAAGAAAAGAGGGGCCAGCATGTATGCCCATGCCAACTTCCGGGCCCGGCGCCACATGGTGTTCGTCACGTCGCAGGAGCTTCAGGCACTTCGCACCACACGCGACGACTTGAGGTCCCTGACCTCGGCGCGCCAGGAGCTTATCGACTTAGGCCGCAGGCACCTGAGCACGATGTACGGCTGCGTCGAGGATCTCCTGACACTGCACGGAGCCCCGATCGTTTTGGCGAACGGGGAAATCCAGCTGACCTACCGCGACGCGACGCCGCCGGAGAAGTGGCGCTTCCACCTCTTCCGCTTCCCGACGGCGGAGGCGCTCGCCGGTGCTCTCGACAAGCTGTACCGCCGCCACCTGCGGCTCTTCGAGGGCATCACGGCGTTCCACTTCCTCGATGTGGACAGCTGGTGCCTCAGCATCTTCCTGCGCCGAGACGTGCCGTCCGGCACGGCGGACGTGGTCGTCGCGGTTCTGCGCGAGTTCGAGGGCGAAATCTTCGCGACCAACATGGAAGAGCTGCGCAGACTGCGACTCGAGGCGTTCCCCGCCCGCAAGCTGCGTCGCTTCATCGCCGATCACAATCGGGCTCTGCCCTCCGACCGGCTGTCGTCCCTTTGGTAGGCGGGCCGCCAAACTGGTCTACCACGCCGTGAGGTTTGCGGTGTCTGCCTGTGCGGTGAGGGCTCTGGCAACGGCCATCTGGGCGCTGCGAAACCAGCCCCGCCGAAGCGGGAAGTCTACGCCAAGGCTACGTTCGGGCCGGCTGTGGCAGGTATGACGGAACGGCGGGGCACCCCCCGCGCTGCGTGAGCCGGAGTGAAAAGGCCGGAATGCCCTGGCGGACCTCCCGGCGCTGCCGGTGAGCGCTCGACCATGCGCTTGCACCCTCCTCACCGGCGGGGGCGCAGGTGCGGCACGGCGCCGGAGCGAACGTGCCTTCTCATCGATCTCCGGGAGGCGTTCTCTTGCGTTACCCGCTGGAGCCGGACCACGAAGACATGCAGCGTCTCGCCCAAGTTGTCGTCGACCGCGCCGTCGCGTTTGTGGCCAGCCTCGCCGATCACCCCGCAAGCCTGGCTGGCGTCTCCGAAGAGGCGGTGCTGAACCTCCAGCGCCGGCTGCTCCAGCCGCCACCCGAACAGCCGGAGGATCTCGGCGGCATCCTGGACCGCGTCGAGGAGGCCAGTCAGGCCGCGGTGGAGACGGCGGGCCCGAGCTACCTCGCGTACATTCCGGGAGGCGGACTCTTTGCCGGGGCTCTCGCCGACTTCTACGCACGCGCCACGAACCGCTACGTCGGCATGGCCGCCACCGCGCCCGGACTGGTGGCGCTCGAGTGGAGCGTCGTTCGCTGGCTCGCGGACATCGTCGGCATGCCGGCCCAAGGTGGCGGCGTCCTCTTCTCCGGAGGGTCCATCGCCAATTTCGCGGCGGTCGTCGCGGCGCGCGAGCGCCTGGGCGAAACCTTCGCGGACGGCACCGTCTACCTGACCGAGGAGGCACACCAGTCGGTAGGCAAAGCCGTACACCTGGCCGGCCTCCCGATGGAGGCTCTGCGCGTCGTCCCTTGCGGGCGGGACCTGCGCATGGACCCCGACGCGCTGGCGGAGATGGTGGCGAGGGACCGAAGGGCGGGACGCCGACCCTTCCTGGTCGTCGCGGCGGCGGGTACCACCAACACCGGTGTCGTCGATCCTCTCCCGGCCGTCGCGGACGTGGCCGCGCGGGAGGGGCTCTGGTTCCACGTCGACGCGGCCTACGGCGGCTTCTTCATGCTGACGGAGCGCGGCCGCGCGGCACTGCAGGGCATCGAACGGGCCGACTCGGTCACGCTCGATCCGCACAAGTCCCTGTTCGCTCCGTACGGAACTGGGGCTCTCGTGGTGCGCGATCTTGGGGCGCTGCGGGCGGCGCACGCCGTCTCGGGCCACTACCTGCAGGACCTCGGCGAGCAGGAGGTCCCGGACTTCGCCGATCTCGGCCCCGAACTGACGCGTGAGCTGCGCGGCCTGCGCGTCTGGCTGCCGCTGCACCTCTATGGTGTCGCCGCTTTCCGCGACGCGCTGAACGAGAAACTCGACCTCGCTCGGCACGCCTACGAGCGACTGCTCGCAGAGCCCTCTCTCGACCTGCCGTGGGCTCCCTCGCTCAGCATCGTCGCCCTGCGCGTGCGGGCCAACGACCAGGACACAGCCGATGCCCTGACCCGCGACGTCCTGGAGCGGGTCAATGCCGGCAGGCGGGTCTTCCTTTCAAGCACCGTCGTCGAGGGCCGCTTCACGCTGCGGCTCGCCATCCTGGCGCATCGCAGCCACCAGGACCGGGTGGATGAGGCGGTCGACGCCATCATCGCGGCCGCGCGCGCCGTCACGGCCGTCTGAAGGCGACCACCCGGAACGATCACCGCGCCTACTGCAGGCGCAGCCGGCTTGCACATTGAAGGCGGGCGGCCCTGCGCCGCCCGCCTCTGCTCCCCTTGGTGCACACCTTCAGCGCGACATGTCCTCGACGATCCGGTTCACGATCATCGCGTCACCGGGTTCGGGCTGGCGCCTCAGCTGGAAGCGCACTTCGCTGTCGATCCTGCGCTCGAGGCTGCTCGGGCTGCTCCACGCCCGGGACCAGCCCTGAGACAGCCGCTGCCAGTACTCCCCGAAGCGCAGCGTCCCTCTGTCGTGCCTGGTCGTGGTGCGCGGAATGTTGCGAAGGGTCACCGTCTGCCTCTGGATCATTTCGGATTCCTCCCTGCCGCCCGGCAAGGTCTTCTTGTGTAACCGCCTTGGGCTCAATTCCAGGGTAGGATTCGGCCTGGCATATGTCTAATATCTGCTAGCATTACGAGCCATCGGCCTGGCCTATGGTTTCTCCCCTGGCTGAGCCGGGTACGGAGGCATCTTCATGGAACTGCGACAGCTGGAGATGTTCCTCGAGACGGCGGATCGGCGCAGCATCACAGGGGCCGCCCAGGCCCTGTACGTCGCGCAGCCGTCCGTCAGCGCGCAGATCGCGGCCCTCGAGCGGGAACTCGGCTATCCCCTCTTCGACCGCCTGCCGCGGGGCGTGCGGCTGACCGAGGTCGGGCGGGCGGTGCTGCCGCACGCACGGCAGATCATGCGGCAGGTCGCGGAGATGCGCGACTCCATCGACGCCCTCGAAGGCCTGCAGCGCGGCCGCCTGGTGCTTGGCACCATGCCCACCGTCACCGCGCACCTGATCCCCACGGTGATCAAGACGTTCCGCGACGAGTTCCCCCAGATCGACCTCCGCGTCGTCGAGGCCAGCGCCAGCGCCGTGCTCGAGGAGCTCGGCGCCCACCGCCTGGACCTCGCGGTCGTCACGAACGCGCAGCCAAATCCCCAGATCGACGTCCAGCCCCTGATGACCGAGGAGCTCTACGCCATCGTGCCCGTGAACGATCCGCTCGCAGAACGCGAGGAGATCGACCTGCGTGACCTGAGAGACCGCCCGTTCATTGTCCTGGAAGCGGGCTTCAGCCTGCGCTCCGTGCTCTGGGAAGTCTGCAACGGCGCCGGATTCTCCCCCCGCATCGCGCAGGAGATGTCGAGCATTCAGGGCATCAAGGGACTGGTCGAGATCGGCATGGGCGTCAGCCTCGCGCCGCGCATGTCGGTGGAACAGGAGGAGCGCCTCGGCCTCCTCCGGGCGCTCCGCCTGTCCCAACGCCCCAACCGCGAACTGCAGATCGTCACGAGCCGTGGCGCCTACCTCTCGCGCTCGGCTGGCGAATTCATCGCCATCTGCCGCCGCGTCGCCGCGGCCGCGGGCCAGGATCCCATCGTCTGAATCCGACTGCGCGGGACTGGCTTGCGGTCGGCTCGTCCATGTTATTATACTCTCTAGTAGAGTTATATCTTGTCCGAAGGGCGGGTTTCCCCTGATGGAGTCCCAGACGCGGCCGCAAGGACGGACGCATCGCTGGTTCGGGTGGGTGGCGGGGCGGCGGGCGCGCTACGTCTCGCTGCTGGTCTGGGTGGTGCTCGCCGCGGCGCTCTCGCTGGCGCTGCCTTCCGCGACAGGGCAGGAAGCGCAGAGCCCGCAGGACCTGGCGTCCACGGCGCAGTCCGTCGTGGCCGCCAAGCTGCAGACCCAGGCGTTCGGCCTGAAGAACGAGACACCCGGCGTCCTGGTCTTCTACCGCAAGGGCGGCCTGACGGCCCAAAACCTTCGAAGCATCTCAGGCTACCTCACCCGACTCGCAGGGCACCCGGTCCAGGGAGAGATCGGCAAGCCCCCGCTCGCCGGGCTTGGGGCCGCCGCGCTCAAGGGTGCGGTGGCGCACGGGAGCACGCTCGCAGTCCCGCTCTTCTTCCGCAGCACGGGCGACGCAACGAAGCTCGCCCAGCGCGGCGCCTCCCTCGAACGGAGCCTGCGGCAGGGCTTCGCCGCCGATCTCCTGACGCGACCGGCCTCCAGCGGCCGACTGGTGGCCCGCCTGACCGGCGCCGAGGGCATCGCCGGCGACGCGGCGGGCCTCTTCAAGAACGCCGACGTGACGCTGCTCGCGGCCACCACCGTCTTGATCCTGGTCCTGCTGGTGCTGATCTACCGGTCGCCAATCCTGCCGTTCATCCCCCTCGTCGGTGTCGGCTTCGCCTACATGGTCACCCAGGCGGTGCTCGGTGCCCTCGCGAAGGCGCATTGGATCGTGATCGACGCCGAGACCGTCTCGATCATGACGGTGCTGATGTTCGGCGCCGGCACCGATTACGCGCTTCTCGTCGTCGCCCGCTATCGCGAGCGGCTCGCAGAGGAGCAGGACCACCTGCGGGCCCTGCGCGAGGCGATGGGCGGCGCGGCGGGAGCGGTGGCGATGAGCGCCGGCACCGTCATGGCCGCCCTCCTCGTGCTGCTTCTGAGCCGCTACGGCCCCGAGCACCGTTTCGCCATCCCGTTCGCCCTGGGCGTGGGCCTGACGGCCGTCGCGTCGCTCACGCTCGTGCCGGCGCTCCTCGCCGTACTCGGCAGGACAGCCTTCTATCCCTTCGTGCCGCGGCCGGGCAAGTCCGCCGCCCGGCGGGAGGGTGCCGTAGCCGGGGCTGTCGCAAGGCGGCCATGGCTCGTCGCGAGCCTCGCGACGCTGCTGCTCCTTGGCCTCGCGGCCTTCTCACCCGGCGTGCGCACCTCCTACGATCTCCTCTCGGCCCTGCCGGCGACCTCGCAGGCCCGCCAGGGCGCCGGCCTGCTCGGATCGGCCTACGGCTCCGGCTCCCTCAGCCCCGTCACGCTGCTCGTCGCAGGCCCTGGTGCAAACCAAAGCCTCGACGCGGCGCTCGCCCAAACCCCGGGCGTCCGCTCCGTCGCTCCCCCGACCTATGGCAGGGCCCAGGGTAGGCGGGTCGCCGCCTACCAGGTGACGCTCAGGGCGAATCCCTTCTCGAACGCGGCGATGGCGGTACTGCCCAGGCTCGAGGCGAGCGCCAGGTCCGCGCTCGGCAACTCGCCCGGGAGCCGCGTCTACGTGAGCGGCCCGACCGCGCAGAACCGCGACGCGGCAGCGGCCGTCGCCAGGGACACATGGGTCGTGATCCCGATCGTGCTCGCCCTGATCGCCCTGCTGCTGCTCGCCTATCTGCGCTCGGTCGTCGCCGCGCTCTACCTGATCGCCACCGTCCTGCTGTCGTTCTTCGCGGCGGTGGGGCTCGGCTGGATCGTCCTGCACGACGTTCTCGGCATCCAGGGTCTCGCCGGCGGCGTCGTGCTCTACGCCTTCGTGTTCCTCGTGGCGCTCGGGGAGGATTACAACATCTTCATGGTCTCCCGCATCTGGCAGGAGCGGCGCCTGACCGCCATGCCACAGGCGGTGCGCCGCGGCATGACGGCCACCGGCGGCGTCATCACGGCGGCCGGCCTGATCCTGGCCGGCACCTTCCTCGTCCTGACCGCCCTGCCGCTCCAGATCCTGCTCGAGTTCGGCGTGATGGCGGCGCTGGGGGTCCTGCTCGACACGTTCATCGTGCGTTCGGCGCTCGTGCCAGCGCTCACGGCCATCCTGGGAGACCGGGCCTTCTGGCCGTCGCGCCCGTTCCGACCGTCGGGCGGCTCAGGCGGCACGGCGGTCTGAGGCCGCTACTTCTTCTCGTCGTCGAGCCCGACCTTCGCCGCCGCGCGGGCAAGCGTCATGCCAACGAAGACCGCGAGCGCCGTCACCACGAGAGCGTAGAGAAAAAGCATCGCGAGTCCGGATCCCGTCGGCAGATACGTGTGCACGAGCGTTGTGATCGCGGTGTTCCAGGCGAGGGCCGCGATGAGTCCGAACGCCGTCGTCACCAGGGTCTGCGTCTGCTTGAGAAACGCCCGATGCATGGCGCCACCTCCTCTGTTCCCGGCCGCCGCGGGCCCGACCCGGGCCGCGGCGGATCCCGCCGATGACGGTTCTCCCGCCCGTTCCCGAGACCCTGCCGCGCGCAGACAGCAAAACCGGCCAGCCCATGCGGCTGGCCGGCGTGGTCCGTTCCATGCGCTATCCTCCGGTCACCTGGGACCGCCCGATGTACACGCCCAGGAGCCTCGCGACCTCCTCGAGAAACCGCAGCTGCTCCTCCGTGAAGGCCGCCACCGTGCTGTGGTAGGCCTTGAGGATGCCAACCACCCGCCCCTCGTACATCATCGGGATCGCGGCCGCCGAGATGATCGCCATCTGCAGGAGCCCCTCGAGTTGCGGCCGCAAAGACTCGTCGAGCCGGATGTCGTCGACCACGACGCGGCGCGCCTCGCGCAGCGACACCCCTGGGGGCATCCTGCCCATCTCGCTCTCGGGATCCAGCCACTCCTGGAGGCTCGTCTCCTGCACGTCGCCGCCATCGCTCAGGATGTCGAAGCTGTCGCCGCGAACGATGCCGAGCCAGCAGTCGTGGGACCCGGTCGCGCGCTCCACGTCGCGGATGACGCGCGCGAGGAAGACCGAGGGGTCGCCGGGGTGCGTCACCGAGAAGCGCAGCAGGTCGATCGCCTCGCTGCGGCTGGGCAGGAGCCCGCCGCGGTTCGCGGCGAGGATGAGCCCCGCCTCGTCGGCAAGGCCCGTGACGAGGTCGGCGAGATCGCCGCGGATGCGGTTCTCCTCGAGGAACTTGACCGTAAGGAAGCCCCAACCGACGCCGTCCACCACCACCGGCGCCCCGAAGACCGAGCCGTACGCCGCCGCGGGACCGTCGTCGACGCGCGTCTGGCGCACCATGGGGCGCTCGGCGTTGAACGCCTGCGCCATGGGATCGGCCGAGGAAAGCGGAATGGCGAGCGGGTCGTCGGGCACACCCGACATCGCCACGGGCACCAGGCTCTGGCTCTCGAGCCTGCGCAGCACCACGAGGTCCGCACCCGTCGCGTCCCGAGCGGCGTGGACGACAGCCTCGAAGAGCCCGGGGGCGTCGCCAAGACCCCTCGCCGCCATGCGCACGAGGCGCATCGCCGCGCCCAGCGCCGCGCTGGGGTCGGCCGCGGGGGTCGCGCCGGACGGCGTCGGGAAGGCTTCCTTGGCAGCGAGAAAGCCGTGTGCGGGCTTCGCGAGCAGGAAGCCCTGCACGTAGCCCACACCGAGTTCGCCGAGGGTATGCAGTTCCGCCGCCGTCTCCACGCCTTCCGCGATCACGGCGATGCCGGCGCGGCGCGCGAACGACACGAGGGCCTCCACCAGCTGGGCCTTGGCGCTGTCGCGGTCCACCCCGCGCACGAGCTCCATGTCCACCTTGGCGAAGTCCGGGCGGAGGGCGACGAGCCGGTTGAGGCCTGAGTAGCCCGCCCCACAATCGTCCATCGCGACGAGCAGGCCGCGCCAGCGCAGGATGTCGAGCGAAAGGGTGAAGGCCTGCCAGCGCACGTCCGAGATGTTGGACCGCTCGGTCACCTCAAGCACCACGGTGCAAGGGAGCTCCGCCAGCGGATAGAGCACCTCGGGGCGATCGAGCACGGTCGCCGGCGAAACGTTGACGAAGAGCATCACGCCCGACGGCAGGTCGGCGACGGTGGCCATGATCGTCGTGACAACCATCGCGTCCAGTTCCGCTTCGGCCCCGGGCCCCGCGGCGCGCGCGCAGTCGACGAGCTCGAGAATCGCCATTTCGTATCCGTCCGCGTAGCTGGGACGGCTGAGCGCCTCGTACGCCGCCACGCGGCCATGGACAAGCGAGACGATGGGCTGGAACACAGCCTTCAGCGTCAGCTTGTCCCGGACCTTCGGCCAGATGGGAGCATCCATTTGCGGGAGTACGGCCGTCGCCCCCGTTCGCGGACAGTCGGGCGCCTTCATGCGCGAAAGCAGTCGGGCTATGAAGATTCTCGTGCTTCATTCGACCAACTTGGCAAAGTACCTCTAAGCGTTCCAGCGCATAGCTGCGCATGGCGGACTCTGCCTCAGTCCGGCGCCCGGCGAACCTGCCGCAAGGCGAGCAGGAGGCGCAGAGCCATGCCCGCCAGAGCGGCGCCGAGGAGGCGGGGCGCGAGCGCCAGGCCTGAGAGCGAAAACACAATGGACAGAAGGTAGATCGTGAGGAGCGTGACACGTCCCTTGGGCGGCAGGATCTCCTGGAGCTTCGGCACGGGCCGTCCCGGCCGTCGCCGCCCGAGGTGCAGCTCGAACACGATGAAGGGAAGGATGCGCTCGAGATAGCCGAGCACGGCCAGAGCGACGCCGCCGAAGGCGGCGCCGAGCGCGTCCGCGGCAAGGCCCCGAGCGAGCAGGACCGCCGCCGCCAGGAGCAGGACGGCCGCGGCCAGGTGCGCGATGCCGGTGTACGGCGGCAGCTTCCCGCTGGGGCCGCGCGCGAGCGACCACGCCGTCAGGGTCAGGTGATAGAGGGCGGCCAGAGCGAGCAGCCAGGCGGCGGCGCTCCCCCAGAGTCCCCAGAGCCAGGCCGCGCCCAGGCCCGCGACGGTGAAGAGCAGGATCCCCGCGCGAGCGGCCCTGGCCGGCAGCTGCCGGGCACGGCCGAACATGGGCAGGAGCTGCCAGGAGACGCCGGAGAGCAGCGCGCCGAAGCCGACGCCGAACGCGAGGCCCAGATGCCAGGGCAGCGCTGCGAGGAGCGACGGCCTGCCGAGAGCGAGGCCCGCCGCCATGAGCAGGCCCATCAGGGCGGTGCCCAGGAAGCCAAGGAGTCCAAGCATCAGGCCGAGATGCAGCGGCCGGGACGAGCGGCTCGTGGCGATGCGGGCGGCGGCGTGCGTCAGGATCGTCAGGAGGCCGCCCAGCACAAGGAGGCCGCCCAAGGCCAGCAGGGGCGGCCAGGCAAGCGCGAAGCCGGCGCTGAGGCAAAGGCCTCCCGCCGGCACGAGTAGCGTCACGATGGCAAGGAGCCGGGGCCGCGGGTGCCTCTCGCCGGTCGTCGCGGCGCTCAGCTGCACCGCGGCGGCCGTCGCCAGGGTGAGCAGTCCCGCGACGAGCGCCAGGTGCACGAGACTCAGGAGTTCCTCCCCGCGGGGCAGGCCAAGAACCAGCAGCCAGAGGCCCGCGAGGGCCAGCGCGCCCAAGCCCGCCGCCACCGGCCGGAGCACCGCCAGCGGCGGCGGCGCCGTGCGCGGCGTCACGATGACGGGATCGCCCTGCATCAGGCCGCGGGCACCCGGCCGGCGTAGTGCCGGCCGAGGCGCCAGCCTGCCAGGCCGAACGCCAGAGCGGCCAGGAAGGCGAAGATCTCACCCGCCCGCAGGAGCGGCGCGTAGGGCAGCGCGAGCCCTGCGGTGCCGAGCGGCACGGCGAGGTAAAGGAGCCAGCCACCGTAACGCAGGTAGCCGGGACCCACCATTTCGGTGAGCTTCGGCGCCTTCTTGCCAGGTGGAAGCTCGGCGTAGCTGTGGAACCAGATCAGGAACGGCGCGACCTTGAACAGGAACCCCCAGAGGTTCGCGCCGGCGAAGCCGAAGACGAAGAGCCAGGCGTAGGCGTAGGGCGAGATCTGCAGCACGCCGAGCAGCTGAAGCGGCACCGCGATGAGCAGCACCCCCAGCACGACCCAACTCAGGATGGCCTGCCGGATGCCGGGCTCGATCGCCCGCTGGCGCGCCGCGAGCAGGCGGCGCATGTCCAGGAGGAAGAGCGCATACGCCGCAAGGGCGGGCAAGGCGCCGATGGCCGCGAGGGCGTCGGTGCCCCAGAGCGCCATCGCCCCCGTCCAGAGCACCCCCAGACTCCAGAGCGCAAAGACGGCCCTTGGGTATCGCTCGTGCGCGTGGGACAGCGTGAACATGGCGATCAATTTGTAGCTCACGGCGAGGATCGCGAGCGAGATCCAGCCGAAGCCGCCAAGATCGGCGTGCAGCGACAGGAACCGGATCAGCGAAACCTGCCAGAAGCCATAGCTCAGGTTGAGCGCCTCCGTGAGACCAAAGAGCACCGTCAGGACAAGGAAGCTCGCGGCGATCAGGGCACCGCCCGGCGTTGGGGACGGCACCGTGACGCCTTGCGCCGTGCGGGCCAGCAGAACATAGAACGTGAGGACACCGAGCACGACGAGGGTGCCGCCGACGGCCAGGAGCAGGTTTTCGCCAAGTCCGAAGCCGAGCAGCATCAGGAGGATGCCCGGAAGGGTGCCGAACGGTACGAGCAGGGCGTAGGGACCCGCCGGCACCTTCGCGACGCCCGCGACGGGCACGATCATCAGCATGGCGCCCATCGTCGTGGCGGTCACCCAGCCGAGGGTGAAAAGGTGCGTCAGGACAAGCGTCGAGGTCGAGCCCGGCAGGCCGTACACGGCCCAGCCGGGCTCAAGCAGGAGGGCGACGGCGAGGGCCAGGCTCGCCAAAAGGCCGTAGGCCAGATGCGCGAGCGGCAGCCGCACGTTGGCGCCGCCAGGAGCCATCGGCAACATGGCCTAGTGCGTGGCCCGTCCGATGCGCACGCGCCACACCTCAGGGCCCTCCTCGAGGTAGGTCCACTCGAACTCGCCCTGGTGCTCGGCGGAGAACTGGTAGTAGAGCGGCTTGGGGTCGTGGTCGTTCACGAGTACGAAGCCTTCGCCGGCCTTGAGCTGGTCGAACGTGTGAAAGATGGTGGTGTGGCGCTGGGCCGGCACCATCTGGCGTACATCAAGGATCTGATCCTGCGGCATTTTGGCTGCCTCCTTCGGCATTTCGATCGCCTCGAGCGTAGCCTGCCCCGACGCGGCTCGCTGTGACGGCTGCAAGGCCGGGAAGGTGTCGCAGGACACATCGGCCCATCGCGGGTCGGACTAGTCTCGAAGAAGATTCCGAACACTGCGACACGGAGGTGCCGATATGGCAAATGAGCGCGTGCTCGACGTACGCGAGACGATCAAGGCCGGTGGCGAGCCATTCGACGACATCATGCAGGCCGTAAGGGAACTCGCGCCGGGCGAGGACCTCGTGCTGCTGGCCCCGTTCGACCCGGTGCCGCTCTACGGCGTGCTTGGGGCGCAGGGATTCTCGCACGCCACCGAGGCTCTGCCGGGCGGCGACTTCCAGGTGCGCTTCTCGAGGCAGGACAGCTGATGGCCGCCGCGGTGCCCACCCGCCAGGAGGTGCTTGAACTCCTGAACGAGGTGATGGACCCCGAACTCGGCGTCGACATCGTCTCGCTCGGCCTGATTTACAAGCTCGACGTGACAGACGATAGCGTGGTCGACATCACGATGACGCTCACGACACCCGGGTGTCCCTTGCACGCCATCATCGGGCGCTCGATCGAGCGGGCGCTCGGCCCGCTCGGCGTGAACGACGTCAAGGTGCAACTCGTCTTCTCGCCGCCCTGGGACCCGCGCATGATGAACGACAAGGCGCGCGAGGAGCTCGGCATGTACTAGGGCTCTGCCCTCAGTCCAGCCGGCGCTGCAGAAGCTCTGGCGTGATCTCGAGGTGCCCGTCGCTGGCGACGCCGATCGACCCCTCCTGCCGGAACTCTCCCAGGAGGCGTGTCACCGTCTCGCGCGAGGCGCCGATCAGCTGCGCGAGCTCGCGGTGCGTGACCTGCAGCCCGACCTTGACGTGCTTGCCCATGCTGCGGTCGCGGACGCCGGCGAGCTGCAGCAGAGCCGCCGCCAGCCGGCCGGCGGTGTCGCGGGTGCCGAGGTCCAGGACCTGCTGCGACGTGCCGGTGAGGCGACGCGCGAAGAACGTGAGCATCGCCCAGGCGAGCGAGACGTCGCTCTGCGCGAGGGCCCTCAGCGACTGGTTGCGGATGCAGCCGATCCAGCTGTCCTCGAGTGTCTGCGCCGTGCCCGGGTAGAGGCCCCCGGTGACGAACCCCGTCACGGCGAACAGTTCGTTCGGCTGGAGAAGATGCAGCGTCTGCTCCTGGCCGTCGGACGTCGTCTTGAAGACCTTTGCCGCTCCCTTGTGCACGAAGCAGAGCATCTCGGCGGGTTCGCCCTCGCCGAAGACGTACATATCTTTGCGGTAATGCCTGAGACTCGTGATCTCCCCAAGGCGTGCGATCGTCGCGTCGGGCAGTTCCGCGAACGGCGCGACATCGCGAAGCGCATCGGCGGCGGCGGGTGCCTGAACGTGGGGCAACGGCGAGCACTCCTTCCGGTCTGACCGTAGCACCAAACGAAGCCCCCCGCCAGGGAACGCGGACATCCACGCAACGTTCGCAGCGGCGTCCTCGTGCCCGCAAGCCGATTCCTGAGAGCCTCCGGCCATCTAGAATGGCATCAGGAAAGTCCTGGAGGTGGTGTCAACAGCTGCCTGATTTGCTGGACAAACCCGGACATCTGTTGTTCGTGCCGCCCCAGTGCCGACTTGTGTCGGTTGTTCTCGGGACCCGCTTGCGCGGGTGCCGGCCATCCTCACGCATGAGCCGTGGCCGGCGAACCACTGGGAGTCGCCCCATGCCTCTCGCGGCAAGCCGCTTGCGCACTCGCACAGGACCAGCAACCAGCCCCACCACCGGAAGCCTGTCGGCTTCCTCTCGGGCCTTGGACCGCCAGGGCATCCGCCGTTCTGTCGTTAGCCCCGCGACCGCCGACTACACGGCGGTCGGAACTGTTTCAGGGTCCGCGGTTGCGCCACTGTTTCCGGCGCGTCTTGGTTCGGCCGCCTTGCGCTCAGCCGCCGTGGGATAGCGGAAGGTGCGATCCCATTTCAGCTTGAGATTCAGAGCTGCGGCCACGTTCGCATCGCCCGACCAGCCACAGTGCCCGCAGTGCAGCCGGCTGGGATAGCCGACCCCGCTTGGCGAGAGTCTCTCGGCCAAGCGGTGACACGCCGGGCATGCTTGACTAGTCCAGGCAGGATTCCGCTCGACGACCAGGATCCCTTCGCGCAAGGCCAGATCACGCACATGCCTCAGGACCTGCCCCCGCAGCCAGTAGGAGCGCTTGCGGTTCGTCCTTCGACTCGAGGAAAGACCCCGCTCTGGACGGTACGGGCGCAGGTGCTCGAAGACGAGGACCTGCAGCCCGAGGGCGACCGCCCAGGCGACGATGCGCGCGGCGACTTGCCAGGCCAGGGAGGCGTCGAGGTTGCGGATGTAGCCCCAGAGGTCTTGGTTCGAGCGCTCACCCTTGATCGGGGTTCCCGACGCCTTCTGCTTGCGCGCCACCTTGCGGAGCGCACGCTCGCGCTTTGCGTTCTCCTCTGCGTGCCAGACGGTCTCTACACCCTTGCAGCGCTCGCCTTCCCAGGCGGCGGCCACGGTTGAGTCAGCGTTGAGATCGATCGTGCCCACCTTGAGATCGGGTTCCGCGAGACGACGCTCCTCCGCCTTGCCCTTGATCTCGACGCGCTTCTCGAAGGGGACGTGCAGATAGAGTCCCTCCGGCTTCGCGACCAGCGTCGGTGACTGCGCGACCCAAACGCCGGGAGTCGCTCTCAGGCGCTCCCTTTCTTCACCAGAGCGGTGTTCTCTCCCCTCGGCGATCATCCGGGCGTTCTGCTCCGCCCGCTCCGCGGCGATGCGCGCCTGCTCCGCTTCCGACTGGGTAAAGAGGTCGAGCGCATAGGGAGGCATCTGCAATGGCACGTCGGTCCATCGCCAGCGACCGTCCGCGAAGACCTTCAGCCGGCACCCGCCCTTGCGCAGCCGCTCCACATCCAGATGGTACATGCCGCCATAGAGCGTCAGGTTGGGGTGCGGGTCGGGCTCCCCCGGCTCCTTGCCACGCGTCGCAGGGCTCGCCTTCTCCCACTGCTTGTGGTTCGTGAGATGGCTCGCGACGGCACCCGAGGCCGCATTGAGCGCCGCACGGCGCAGCGTGACGGGCATCTGGGGGCAAACCTCGCTGAAGTCGTGGAGTACCGTGGGGTGATCCTCCGTGCGCACGCTCACGCGCTCAGCCCAAGTGAGCAGGTCCTTCCCGGTCCAGGAGACCTCGTGTTCCCCGCCCTTGCGCGCCCTGACGGTTTTCTTCTCCTCGTAGACGTCGGGGTGTTCGAGGAACAGGTCCGTGTAAAAACGTATGGCCTTGGCCCATTCGATCTGCGTGCTCGCGATCGCCCGGGTCGCGACGGGGTCCGCACCCTCGGCGATGCGCAGGCGGACGGTGCGGGTGACGCCGACGAGAATCGGATCAGGCATCGCCCATCACCTCGTCATCCAGTTCCTGCGCCGCCTCCTGGACTTTGTGGCGGAATCGCTGTGGCCGTCCCCCGTAGAGCCTTGCGGCGAACACGGCGACGATCGCGAGCATGTCCTGCACAAGTTCCTGGGTCGCGTCGGTTGCGACCGGTCCGTCCAGCACCTCGACGCGGACGCCGTGTGCCGCCAGCGCTTCGACCACATAGGCGAAGCCGAAACGCGCCAGGCGATCCTTGAACTCCACCAGCACCACGTCGATCTCGTCGGCAGCGGCCATGTGGAACAGGCGGTGCAGACCCTTGCGCTTCTCGTTCAATCCCGAGGCCCGTTCCGTGACGGTTGCGACCAGTTTGTAGCGTCGCTCTGCTGCCGCCGCGACCAATCGTTCGCGCTGCCGATCGAGGTTGCCAGCCTCCGCCTGCTTCCCGCTGGAGACGCGAGCGTAGACGACGCAACGCGGCACCGCCCGTGCCTTTGCGTGAAGGAGCGCGTCAACTTCGCTCGCCGGGAATCTCCGCTGTCCCGTCGGCAGCCGCACAGGATGCAACCGCCCCGCCTTTTCCCAACGGTAGACAGTGCGCACGGTCATGCCGAGACGCTCCGCGACCTGCCCAGTGGACAGCATCTGTTCCTGGTTCATATTCCCATCGTGTGGTGTTCATCATGCCTTGTCAAGAGGTGTCATGGACTCAGGGTGGCTCCTGACACGTCCGTTCCTCGGCGTCCCGGCGGAGCCTTGCCACGTCGCGGACTGGCCTGGAGTGTCGCGCTGCAGTCTCTGTCCCTCGTGATCCTGGTCGCGCTCTTCGTCATGGTCTTCAGGCAGCCACGTCCGCTCAGCACGGAGCAGTGGATCGGGGTAGCGGCCCTGGTGCTGATGGAGGGCGTCAGCCTCAGCGTCGTCATCGCCGCCAGCCGTCGCGTGAGGCCACCGCGCGCGCCCCGGTCCTAGGTCAGGGCTTGGCGTGTGTCGCCGCCTTGTCCATGGCCGCCTCCACGAGCTGCCGAACCGCGCGCGTCACAGGCCCTGGTGCGGACGGCAGGGCCAGATTCGCGACCGCCCGCACGGGCACGACGCCCCGAAAGGCGCTCGTCACGAACATCTCGCTCGCCTCGGACACGGAACTCAGCGGAAGTTTCGCCTCCCGAACCGTCATGCCGGCCAGCCTTGCCAACTCCAGCACGAGACCGCGAGCGATGCCGGGGAGTGGGCCCGAAGCCAGGTCCGGCGTGACGATGTCGCTCCCGGCCACAAGGAAAAGGTTCGCCCGGGTGCCCTCGACGAGCTGACCGTCCATGTTCAAAAAGAGGCACTCGTCCGCGCCCTGGGCCTGCGCGTGCTGCATCGCGAGTACCTTGTCCAACGCGCTCCACGACTTCAGCCGGTTGCCGGGGTAGCCGGCGTCCAGCCGCCAGGGGGCGACGACGCAGGTCAGTGGGTCCGGCATATCGGGCCCGCCCTCGCCCGTTCCCACCTCGGCCGTCAGCCGCCAGGATGCCGCGGCGGGTGGTCCGAAACCGCGCGGTCCACTGCCGCGGCTCACGGCGAGGCGCAGGAAACCATTCTCGACTCCGTTTCGGCGGGCCGTGTCGACACAGCCCTGGACGATCTCCCGGTCGCTCAGAGCGAGCTCTGGAAAACGCAGCGACCTCAGCCCGTCGCGCAGTCTCGCGACGTGACGCTCGATGAACGGCAAACCGCCACGTTGGACCCGCATCGTCTCGAAGAGTCCGTCGCCGTAGCGCAGACCACGGTCATCGAGCGGCACGGACACGGCATGGCTGGGCAAGAACCGGGCTCGAGCGTCCGATGAAGCCACCCAGACGACGGGTCCCCCCCGGTTGCCACCGGGACCTTGCGGGCTCAAAGCTCCACCAGCTCCTTCGCGTGACCCAGGACCACACCACGGCCTTCAGACAACCTCTGCGCCCAGCGCCTGCAGCATCGCGCTCGCCTTGGCCAGGGTCTCGTCATACTCCCCATCCGGGTCCGAGTCGAGCACGACGGCACCGCCCGCGCCGAAGGTCACGCGGCCGTCGGCGCAGACCATGGTGCGGATCATGATGCTCAGATCGAGCTGCCCCGTGAAGCCGAGGTATCCCAAGGCGCCGCAGTAGGCGTTGCGGCGTACGCCCTCGAGTTCCTCGATGATCTCCATGGCGCGGATCTTCGGTGCGCCAGTGATCGATCCCCCAGGCAGTGTCGCCCGCAGAAGGTCCCCCATGGTCGCGGTGGGCATCAGCTCCCCCTCGATCACCGCCACCGCATGGTGGACGTTCGCGTAGCGCTCTAGCCTGCGGGCCGCGCTGACACGTACCGTACCAATCTGACAGACGCGGCCAAGATCGTTGCGCGAAAGGTCCACGATCATGTTGAGCTCCGCCTGGTCCTTCTCGCTCGCGAGCAGCTCCCTGGCAAGCTCGGCGTCCTGCCGCGCTCCCTTGCCGCGCGGCCGCGTTCCCTTGATCGGGCGCGTCTCCACGCGGCGCAGCTCGTCGACACGGAGAAAGCGCTCTGGCGACGAACTCACGACCTGGAACCTTCCGGCGTCCAGGTACGCGCTGAAAGGCGCCGGGCTAAGAGCGCGCAGTCGCTCGTGGAGCCTGCGTGCGGGGAAAGGCACGCCTGCTGTGAAGCGCTGCGACAGGTTCACCTCGAAGATGTCGCCGGCCCGAATGTAGTCCCGCGCACGTTCCACCGCACTGCTGTAGCCCGCGCGGTCGAAGTTCGACCGGACCCGGATGGCCGCCTCCGGCACGGCTTCTTTCGGCGCCATTTCCCGGGCCGGCACGGTCTCGGTCACAACCCGGGCCAATTCCTGCGCCAGCCTTGCCGCGGCCTCCTCGCGCCCCGGCAGGGGTGACGCGATCACCCACGCCTCGCCGCCTGAGTGGTCGATGGCAAGCAGCGCATCGTAGGCGCAGAGGTAGATGTCCGGGAGTGAAGATTCGTTCAGGGCGGTCGCGGGCAGCCGTTCGATGTAGCGTCCGCTATCGTAGGCGAAATAGCCGACGAAGCCTCCCGCGAGCGGCGGCAGGCCGGCCACGTGTTCAAGGCGCCACTGCGAAAGCAGGGCATCGAGAGCGGCAAAGGGATCCCCGGGCAGCAGACGCTCGCCATCCTGCGTCTTTAAGCGGGTTTCGCCGTCGTGCAGCGTGAAGACGGCAAATGGCCGGCTGCCAAGGAACGACCAGCGACGCGTCTCCTCCGGTCCGGTCGGTCCAGACTCCAGGAGAAACCGGTCTTGGGACGGTGGCAGCCGGTCGAAGAGGCCAGAGGGGTCGAACTGTCCCTGTACCCTGGCGATGACCACCGGCCTCTCAGACATGGTGCGCCTCACGCCGTTCCGGAAGGGGTGGCTCTGGGCAAAGGCCGCGCACCTCGGCCACGAAGTTCGCCAGAATGTCGATGCCGTGCACGGTGAAGGCGGACTCCGGATGGAACTGGAGACCTTCGACGGGGGCCCCGCGGTGGCGCAGGGCCATCACCTCGCCCTCGGCGCTCCAGGCCGTCACCGCCAGCTCGGGAGGCAGCGTCTTGGGATCCACGACGAGTGAGTGGTAGCGGCAGACCGTCAGTGGCGAAGGCAGACTGCGCAGGCTGCCCTCGCCGACGTGCCAGGCGGGTGCCTGCTTGCCGTGAAGCGGGCGCTGCGCGCCGATGATCTGGCCGCCAAACGCGGCCGCGATCGCCTGCATGCCGAGGCAGACGCCGAAGATCGGCAGACGAGAGAAGAGTGCCTGTACGAGCGGTACGCACACGCCGGCGTCTTCGGGCCTGCCCGGGCCAGGCGAGAGCACAACCGCCTCGGCAGCCGAGTTCCTTACATCCTCAACAGTGCATGCGTCATTGCGCAGCACCTTGGTCTCCACGCCGAGGCGACCAAGATGCTGCACCAAGTTGTAGGTGAAGGAGTCGTAGTTGTCGACCAGCAGGAACATCCAGATCACCGCCTACGCTGCCATGCTAGACGGTGCCTGGTCCACTGGCAACGTACGTCCGCTGGCGACCAGGACTCCTCCCGCGGTTCGCATGGCGGTCCCCGCTGCTCCAGCCGTGTGGCAGCTCGCGCCACGGAGCTGCAGGTGCGCCCGCCGCCGATGTGGGCCAAGGGACACGAAGGACCACCTGGCGTGCGCCAGAGGCGGTCCTTCGCGCCCCGCTTTCAGGTGCACTGAGGCGGGAAGATGGGCGACGGGGGGCATGCGCCCAGGGGCAGGGTCACGCAGGGCGCGGGCGTGCAGTAGCCGTAGGCGGGTACGAGCAGCTGGACCTGGGCGGTCGAGGCGAAGGTCGCGCAGAAGGTCACGGTGGTGCAGACCTCCTCGTCGATGACGACAGGCGGGATGCATGTCGCGCTGACCACCGCGCACGACGGAGTGGTTCCCGTTGGGCCGCAGAGCGTCACCGTCTTGAACAGGCTGACCGGTTCCTGGGCGACGTAGCAGATGGCGTCGAACTGGACGCTGAACGTGACCGTGGCGCTCAGCACGAAGGTGGCGTTGACGTAGTCGGTGCTGGCGGCAGGCACGCTGCTCGCGAAGGTGCAGCTGACGGCGGACACGGTGCAACTGACGACAGGGCCTGGCGGCGGGTCCTCCAGCAGAGGAGCGCAGACCATCGGCGACGTGTCCTGCTGGTAGCAGTAGTCGAAAACCTTGTCGACGACGATGCAGGCGATCTCGGTCGGAGCCGGGCAGCCGCCAGGTCCGCACGGCCCCGGAGCGACCCGCACGAAGACCTCGCCCAGACTGTTCGTGGCCGGGTCCGTGAACCAGAGCGTGCCATCGAAGCCGGTCGTGAGCAGGAACGGACTGCGTCCGGCCCCCGCGGGGATCTCGGTGATGGCCAGGGTGTCCGGATTCACGAAGCCGAGATTGCCGATGCCCTCGGTGAACCAGACATTGTGGTCGGGCCCCGCCGCGATGCCGGCCACCGCCGACTTGGGCGTCGGGGTCGAGAGCATGGTGACCGCGAGCGAGACCGGACTGACCTTGCCCAGGCCGCTGCCGAGCCCGGTGGTGCCTGGCGCCGTGAACCACATGTTGCCGTCAGGTCCCAGCGTGATCGCTAGCGGCGAACTGTCCGGATCCGGCAACTTCACCTCGGCCATGCCCATGGTGGCCAGGACGATCTGCACGATGGCGGCGGCCCCGGGGTGCGATTCGGTAAACCAGACGCTTGCCGGTCCTCCGGCGATGCCCATCGGCGTGGCGTTCGGCGTCGGCGTGGGGAACTCGGTGATGCTCGTACTCGAGAGCTCGAGACGGCCGACCTGCGAGGCGAACGCTTCCGTGAACCAGAGGTTGCCGTCCGGCCCTACGGCGATGGCGAGGGGACGGCTGTCCGGTGTCGGGATTGGCACTTCGAGGATGTCCAGGGTCGCGGGATCGATGCGCGCCAGATTGTTACCGTTCGCCTCCACCAACCAAATGACGCCGTAAGGGTCCGCGGTGATCCCTGCGGGCTGGCTGTCCGGGGTGGGCAGCTCGAGTTCGGTGAACGTCCCCGTAGGAACGTGGTACCTCCCCACCTTGTTTGCGTTGAACTCCGTGAACCAGACGTCTGGCCCGGAGGCGACCGCCACGTCCCACGGGTTGCTCCCGGGCGTCGGAATCGGAAACTCGACGATGGCGTGATCGGCCACAGCTATCTCTCCTTCCCGACAGAACATTGCTACACCGTATTCCCTCCAGGTACTTACGGTGAGGTGCGGGCTCTGCGTGCAGGGGCGAACGCCGGACTCGCCCCTCGACCCGTCCCAATGTTCTTGACCTCTCGGACGGCGGTTCGGCCGGTTGGAGGAGTGGCCATCCGACGGACGGCCCAACCAAGCGGCCCTTCCTGGCCAGCGGGCCGGTTTTGGTGACCTGCGCCACAAAAGGACGGCTCTACCCAAGGGTACATGGGAGGAGAAAGGCCGACAGGGCCCGTCGGCAACTGCCTCTGGGGAGGTCGCATCGTGCCCACCGATCAACGGAAGTATCGCATCGCCGGCTCCATGAACCAGGCGCTCTGGATCGCGACACTCGGCTTCTTCGGCGGCTTCGCGGGCGTCGCCATCTTCGGACCGCTGGTGCCCAAGTTCACGCTGCTGCTTGGCCTGACGCCAGCCGCGGCAGGCCTTCTCTCCGGCATCCCGAACTTCACCGGCTCGCTTCTGCGCATCCCCTTCGGCGCATGGGTCGACAGCCGCGGCGGCAAGCGCCCCTTCCTCATCCTGCTCGGCATCACCCTGCTCGGCATCGCCTTGCTGCTGCTCCTGCTCCGGGCGGACTATCCGAACCACATGGCCGGACTCTACCCCATCCTCCTGATCCTCGGCATGCTGATCGGGTCCGGCATCGCCACCTTCTCGGTCGGCATCGCGCAGGTCTCGTACTGGTTCCCGAAGAGCCGCCAAGGCGGTCCGCTCGGCGTCTATGCGGGTCTTGGCAACGCGGCGCCGGGCCTTTCGTCGTGGCTCCTGCCGGTGGCGGTGGGCGGCCTCGGGCTCCTTTCCGCCTACAGCATCTGGTTCGGCCTCCTGCTCGTCATCGCGATCCTCTACGCCGTCTTCATCAAGGACGCGCCCTGGTTCCAGCTGAGGCGCCAGGGGGCCGGCGACAAGGAGATCGCGGCGACGATGCGCAGCCTGCGCCAGGACATGATGCCGGCCGGCTCCACCTGGCAGGGCCTGCGCGAGGCGGCCAGGGTGCCGGAGACCTGGGCGCTCGTCCTCCTCTACTTCCTCTCGTTCGGCGGCTTCCTCGCCCTCACCACCTGGCTGCCGTCTCTCTGGCACGTCGCCTACAAGGAGTCCCTGACCACCGGTGGCGTGCTCACCCTGACCTTCTCCCTGCTCGCGTCGCTGGTGCGCGTACCGGGCGGTCTCTTGGCGGACCGGGTCACGGTGCGCTTCGCCCTGATGGGCAACCTCGCGATCATGCTGGTAGGGGCACTCGTCATGGCCTTCGCCCCGAGCGTCGCGGTGGCGGTCGGCGGCGAGGTGGTGCTAGCGGTCGGTATCGGCCTGCAGAACGCCGTCGTGTTCAAGCTCGTCCCGCGCTACGTACCGCAGGCCGTCGGCGGAGCGTCGGGTTGGGTCGGGGGACTCGGCGCCTTCGGCGGCTTTGTGCTGCCACCGCTGATGGGCTACATCGCCGGCCAGACCGGCACCTATCCGCTCGGGCTTCTGGCCGTGGTGGCTGTCATCCTCGTCGACATGCTGGTCGTCGGGTGGCTGGGAAACCTCGCGCGCCGTCACGGCACCCCCGCCGACCTGACCGCCGTAAGCTGAGACGGGCTGCGAGGGGCAAAGGGCCGCTTCCCGGGAGGGAGGCGGCCCTTTTGCACCGGCTCGATCCTGGGGCAACTGCCGGCGCGTCCGCGTTGTGCCGAAGCAAAACCCCGGTCCGTGGCCCCCAGCGGGTTCTGGAACGCCCCGCCAACACCGCTGGCCATCTCGCGCCCACCCGCTGCCCCGCGTCAACGCGGAGGGCCGCGACGATGCATTCGACTCTATTGCGAAAAACCAATACAACGCTATACAATGCTATACATGAATCCAGTCACCAATCCCTACGCCCCTGGGGCTGGACAGCAGCCTCCGGAACTGGCGGGCAGGGATCGCGAGATCCGCATGTTTGAGCAAGTGGTCGCACGGGCGGCGCAGGACCGTCCCGTGCGCGGCGTCATGCTCGTGGGACTTCGTGGTGTAGGCAAGACCGTTCTACTCAACAGGTTCCGAACGGTCGCCCTGGAGCAGGGCTGGACCACGGCCAAGCTGGAGGTTCGCAGCGACGTCTCGCTTAGACAGCAGATCGCTGAGAGCATGCATGTCGCGATGCGACGCTTTGCGGCCGAATCGCGTGCCAAAGGGGCGGTCAGGCAGTTCCTGGCCGTGCTGAAAGCGTTTTCGCTCAAGGTGTCCCCGGACGGCACCTGGCAACTGGCCATTGATGTCGACGCCGCCCGTGGCAGCGCTGATTCCGGCGACCTCGCCGCCGACCTGACGCTGCTGTTTGCGGAAGCAGACGCTTTGGTCCGGCGCGTCGGTGGCGGTGTCGGTCTGTTCATGGACGAGTTGCAGGATGCAAGCCAGCAAGACCTCACTTCGTTGGCCGTCGCCTGCCACGAGATGAGCCAGACCCGAGGCAGAATCCTGGTCGTGGGGGCTGGCCTGCCGCACCTTCCCGCGGTTCTGAGCGACGCCAAGAGTTATACGGAGCGCCTGTTCGAATATGTCCCCGTCGACAGGCTGAGCAGATCCAACACAGACCGCGCCGTGACCGCACCGGCTGCACGTGAAGGCGTAGCGTACACCGGCGGGGCTCTCGACCTCCTCGCGGCCCTGACGGACGGGTACCCATTCTTCATTCAGATGTTCGCCAAGGAAGCCTGGGATGTGGCACCAAAAAGTCCGATCACTGAGGACGATGTACGGACGAGTGAAGGCCTCGCACGCCAGGAGCTTGCCTCAGGCTTTTTCGGCTCACGCTATGAGCGGGCTACCCAGGCCGAGCGATCTTATCTCAAGGCGGTGGCCGCTTTAGGCGCGGACCGCGTGTCGACGGCGGAAGTTGCGGGACACCTGAAAAAGCGCCCGAGCAGCCTGTCCCCCGTCCGCGACAGTCTGCTCAGGAAGGGCCTGATCTACAGCGTCGAACGCGGCACCGTGGCGTTCACCGTGCCGCACTTCGCGGAGTTCCTCAACAGCCAGCAACCGTAGACATACCCATATACATCGGTTCCATGCGTTTGTGGGAGTCCGAGGGCGGCGCGGCTGCCTGCGCCGTCACGGCACCCCCTCGACCTGACGCCGGAAACCCAGACGGGCCGCTCCCCCCGGGGAGGCGGTCCGTCTTCTGGCAGATGGCTGGTGATCGTCCGGCCGGATCCGAACGCTCACCCGCGCGGCAATGCTGCTCGGCACTCCGGACAATAGTCGAGCCGCTCCACGAGTGGACCGCCGAAGCCGGCCTTCACCATGCGCTGTCGCAATGCCGCGACGAATGTCGGCGACTCGTAAGGCTGCCCACATCCCTTGCAGAGCTGCTTCGCCGCATGGAATCGCTCCAAGGACCCCAGAAGCTCTGAGATGCGCGCAGGCACGACCTCCAGTGCCTGTTCGGGACAGGTTCGCGCACAGGCACCGCAGCCCGTGCACAAGGCCGCGTCGACCCGCAGGCTTGTCGCGAGTGCCTCCTCCTCGATGGCGAACACGCCCGCAGGACACGTCTGGACGCAGCCGCCGCACAGCGTGCAGTTGCCACCCACTTGCGGCGTCCACCCGAGCTGCGGCCAGATCTCCGGTCTGGCCTCCTCGCCGATGGCCATTCCCAGCCGCCGCAAGGCGGTCGCGATATCGCCGCGCCGCGGAGCCCTGGGCGTGTCGGCTGCCTTCACCGTGGGCATTTCGGCCAAGCCCGCGGGCAACGACGCCGCGGCCAACTCGAGGCGGGCCAGGGCAGCCTCTGCCTGCGGCCTCAGGTGGCAGTCGCGCCTTTCGCACGAGAGTTCGGGCAGGTGCCCGGTCTCCGCGTGGCAGGTCAGGACGTGATACCAGCCGACCTCGCCGATGCAGCCCACCTGCAGGGTGAGGCGGTCGTCCGGGACACCAGGCGACGACTGTGGGCAGCGCAAAGCCAGACGTCGTTCCCCAGGATCTGCTTTGAGGACACCGAGAGCCGCGCGCCACTGGCCGTCGCCAAGATGGGCGCTTTCGACGGCGCCTGTCGGGCACGTCGCGACGCAGACGCCGCAACCGGTGCAAGCCGCGGCGTCGATGACCGCTTCTCCGGCGGAGAGGCTGAACGCTCCCTGCGGGCAGCAGGCGGCGCACTTGTCGCAGCCCTCCGCCTGTAGGCAAAGCCCGGCCTCGAACCACGGGACGGGCGGAAGTGGCCGGCCGATCGGCAGCGGAATGCGCAGGAGGGCGCGCCGTGTCATCTCCCGCGGTGGCGGCGAGACATCGCGCTCGGGAGGGCGTCCTCGACGCTGCGCCGTGACGCGGGCGATCTCGACGTCCACCTGACGGAACAGGGGGCCCCTGCCCTGCGCGTCGGCTGCCCTGTCCCATGGCACCACGGCCAGTGTTCCCGGGTCGGCTGGAGGCGGTGTGGCATCAGGCCGAAGCAGTACGAGCAGCGGCCCGTCGCGGGCGTCACGCTGGGGGGCCGGCAGCCGCAGCGGGGTGACCGCGACGTCCGGCCAGCGCTCCTCAAGGTGCCGGCGCAGATCCAGCGCGAGATCGCTCGGCAGCTCAGGGTCGATGGCTATCTCGAGCTCCGGCACGGCCACCGTCCTCCCCAGGGCCTTTCAGTCTTCGTCCCCGCCTGGAAGCTCCGCAAGCGCAGGGAGCCATGCTTCGGTCAAGCTGGCGACGAGTCCGTAGAACGGCAGGCTTGCGGCCTCCCGGACCTGGCCGCAGAACGGCGGCAGCCAGACCCGCAGGTGATCCGTGACAAGTTCCCGCGCCGCCCGGCGCTGCTCGGCGCCGCCTTTGAGGCCGTGGGCGACCGCCTCCCACTCCGCCGAGACGTGGTCCGGGAGTTCGCGCAGGTCCGCGCGCATCTGCACACCAATGTCGTCGTAGAGGTCCGCCACCCGGCCGGTGACGGCACCGAACACCGTCCCCTGCTCGAGCTTCGGCCGATCCTTGCGCCAGAGCGCCTCGTAGGGTGGGCACGGCACGGTTCCCGGCCCGACAAAGAGCCGTTCGTACTCCTCCGCCAGAACCCGATGTGGCGACTTGAGCGCGGCGCGCAGGGGGTCAAGAAGGTGCTTGCCCGCCTCGAGCATTCCGGCCAGAAGAGCGAGGTCACTCTGGAGCGCCTCGCTCCGCCAGAGCCGCAGCGACTTCAGCTCCGGTTCTCCCCAGAATGCCGCCAGGGCGGCCGCGGCCGCGGAGGCGGCGGCGTACGGCGTCAGGCCCATGTCGGCCGGGTCAGTCCGCGACATGCTCCGCCGCCTCCTGGATGGTGCGTCCGAGATGCAGGCGGCGATACCCTATCGCGATCGCCAGAGCGGTCAGCGCGAAGAGGCCGACGGTGATCAGATACTCCACCCAGGTCGGGCTGTAGTGCCCGACGAGCTGGAAGGATCCGCTCGTCGAGACGGCTCCGAGCGAGGTGCCCGGTGGCAACTGGATCAGCGGGTTGACGAACGCCGGAATGACGAGCTCGATGCGGAAGGCGTAGACGCCCATCAGGATCAGCGCGGCGGCGAGCGCCAGGTTGCTGGCCTTGGCGCGCAACTTCGAGGAGGCGAGGATGACAAACGGGATCACGCCGCCGAGGACCCACTCGAACCAGAAGGTGAGCTGGTAGGGGCCACCGGGCAGGATGAGGTCCAGTACCTGCCGGTCCTTCGGGATGTTGTCCCAGGCGATGGTCACGTAGTCCGAGGCCACGAAGAAGAGGTCGACGAACAGCGCCATGACCATGAGCCCGGCAAGCCAGCGCCAGGTGGCCGCAGGGATGCGCAGGTTGTTGTAGCGCTGCAGGATCCAGGCGATCAGCACGATCAGCGCGGTGCCGGAGAGGATCGCGGACGCCACGAAGATGGGCGCCATGAGCGCCGTGTTCCACCATGGCCTCGACATCTGCAGGCCGAAGATGATGGCTGTGATCGAATGGAGCAGCACGGCGAGCGGCAGGCCGATGAACGCAAGCGTCGTGAGCGTCTTCTTCTTCTCGGGGCGGCGCACCATCACCCAGAGTTCCAGGACGGAGAAGAGGAAGTAGATCGTGATGATCGTGACGTCCCACACGAGTGGCGACGTCCAGTTCGGGAAGATGAACAGGTTCAGCACCCGGATCGGCTGGCCGAGGTCCGGGATGATCATCAGCCCCGCGGCGGCGGAGAAGACCGCGGCCGTGAGGACGCCCAGGCGCGCGAGCGGCCTGAGGGCCTCGATGTGGAAGACCTCCGACGAGGAGGCGACGATCAGTCCGCCCGCGGAGAGGCCGACGAGGTAGGCGAAGGTGAAGATGTACATGCCCCAGGAGACCACGTCGCGCATGCCTGTAGCCGCGAGCCCGTGCCCGAGCTCGTAGACCCAGGCGACGAGACCGAGCAGCACCAGGACGCCGAGAAGCCAGGTCCAGGGGCTGCGCGCTAGGCCGGGTGCCCTAGGCAGGTCTGTTCGGACGCTGCTGTTGACCATGGTTCGCCAACCCCTTCCTTCAGTCGGATACCTTGCTCGGATGCGAGGACGGCAGGTAATAGACGTTAGGGTTCGTGCCGAGCTCCGCGAGAAGCTGTTCCGCTCCTTCGTCGTTGACCAGCACCGAGACCTCGCTCTTCGGGTCGTCGAGGTCGCCGAAGACACGTGCCCCGACAGGGCAGACGTCCACGCAGAACGGCTGCTCGTTCGCGTCGACACGCTCGACGCAGAGCGTGCACTTCTCCACGATCCCCACAGGCCGTACCGGCTCGAACACGAGCCGTCCGCCCGTCCGGTACTCCTCGCCGTAGCCGATCACGAAGTCGGGCTCGCGCTTCGCGGGACCCCAGTTGAAGATGCGTACACCGTAGGGGCAGGCTGCGACACAGTAGCGACAGCCGATGCAGCGCTCGTAGTCGATCAGGATCAGCCCGTCGTCGCGCCGGAAGGTGGCCCCGACCGGACAGACCTTCTCGCAGGGCGCGTCGTTGCAGTGCTGGCACGCCAGCGGCAGATAGGCGAGTTCGAGGTTCGGGTACGTGCCGTGCGGGACGTCCACCGCCGGCGTGGCGGGCGCGGCGACCTGCGCCGAGCTGTCGGGCTCGGTCGTAAGCACGCGGTTCCACCAGTACCCGAGCGGCTCGTCGTTGATGGCCTTGCAGCCGACAGCGCATGTCCAGCAGCCGACGCACTTGCTCTGGTCAATCACCATTCCCCAGCGGGCCATCGTTCGTCACACTCCCACCGGTTCGACTTGGCAGAGGCAGTCGTAGTACGCCGCGTTCGAGCGGAAGTTCGGGATGATGGACTGGGCCGGGTTCGCAATCTGGTGCGTCAGGTTGTTCGGATGGCCCTCGACGTACTGCTTGACGCGGACCGTGTCCCAACCGCCCTGGTAGCAGTTGACGACGCCGGGCTTGATGCCTTCGGTGTACCGCGCGTGCACCTTCATCTCGCCACGGTCGTTGAAGACCCGGACCACCGCGCCGTCAGCGATGCCACGCGCCCTGGCGTCCCGCGGGTTGATCTCCAGGAAGCCCTGGCCCTGGTTGTTGATCTCGTCAAGCCAGGGCAGGTGCGTGTACTGCGAGTGCGTGCGGAAGCGCGTGTGGGTGGAGAGGAAGACGAGCGGGTACTTCTTGTAGAGCGGATTCGAGGGCGTCGCTTCGATCGGTTCCTTGTAGCCGCAGAGCTCCTGGTCGTACGGCACCAGCAGCTCGACGTAGAACTCGATCCGCCCGGACTTCGTCGGGAACTGCTTGTTGAAGAACGGCACGTAGGGCACCGTTGCGGTGTTGAGATGCGGAGCTCCGTTCTTCAGTTGGTCCCACGTCAGCCCGGCCACCGTCGCGTCCGCATCCTTCTGGCCGATGCGCAGGATCTGGGTGATGTACTCGTCGGGGGTCTTGTCGAAGTACTTGCCGTAGCCCATCTTGCGGGCGACCATAGTGAACTGGTCGAGGTCTGACTTCGACTCCCAAAGCGGTTCGATCACCTTGGGCATGTACTGCAGATAGTAATTGCCGCTGCCAAGGAGGTCGGTCTTCTCGAGGTAGGTGCAGCTCGGCAGGACAATGTCCGCCAAGTCGGCCGTCGCCGACATGACATAGTCCGAGACAACGAGGAAGTCGAGGGATTCGAGCGCTTTGCGCACCTTGTTCTTGTCCGACATCTGCTGGGCGTAGTTGTCCACGACGAACCAGGCGGCCCGCACGGGATAGGGGTCGTTCTTGAGCATTGCGTCGCAGGCTTGCATCGGCGGTAGGTAGGTGTAGCTCTTGCCATCTGGGAAGAGCCAGTCGCCGAGGTCGTAAGCGGTGGTGAGCAGGGCGCCGCTGTATGTGGTCACGCCGCCGCCGTGCACGCCGATGTTGCCCGTCAGGGCCGCCATCGTGAGCATCGCTTGGTAGGTGAGGTCACCCCGGTACCAGTGCGACAGGCCGAAGCCGCACTTGATCGCCGCGGGGTTCGCCTGGGCGTACAGCTCGGCGAGCTGTGTCACCATCTCGGGCTTGACGTCGGTGATCTTCGCGACGTACTCGGGCGTGTAGGGTTCCATGGCGTCGCGTAGCGCCTGCAAAGCCGTGCGCACACGCATCTTGCCCACGGTCGTGGCGGCGTAGAGCCGCGCCTGCTTGAGGTTCGGGTCCGTGACCGCCTTCAGGCTTCCGTCCTTGTCCATGACCATGTACGCGTCGGATCCGCCCGGCGTCACGTCCTTCTCCCTCAGGAAGAGCTTCGTGTCCTCGCGCACCAGGAACGGAGCGACGCTGTAGGACCTCAGATAGTCCTCGTTGATCATGTTCCGTTGCAGGATGTCGCGGATCATGCCGTCCACTAGCGCAGGGTCCGTACCCGGTCGGATCGGCACCCAAACGTCGGCGGAGGCCGAGGTCGGCGTGAAGCGCGGGTCCAGCGCGACCACTTTCGTGCCGTTCTTGCGGGCGGCCATCACCGTGCGCCAGTCGGGGATCGACGTCTCCGCGAGGTTGTTGGCCCAGAGGAAAATAACCTTGGAGTTCATGAAGTCCGTGAATTCATGACCGTCGAGAAAGCCGCCGCCGTTCGCGGGGTTCGTCGGGTCGACCAGGACGTAGTTGAAGCCGGCCGGAGTCGCGGAGTCGCCCTCGTTGTCTCCTTCGAAGTCCCCACCGGACGCGCCGATGACGCTCGCGAAGCGGTAGCCCGCTCCGATCACGCCCTCGAGAACACTGAGCGAACCCGTGTACGGCGGGATCCAGATCGCCGTCTTGCCGTACTTCTGCTGGATCTCCTGGAACTTCTGGGCGATGGTCGAGGTGGCTTCTCCCCAGGTGATGCGCTGCCAGCGGCCGGAGCCGCGCGGACCGATCCGCTTGTAGGGATAGCGGATGCGGTCGGGGCTATAGGTGTTCTGGATCTGCGAGATGCCACGCAGGCAGATGCGAGCGTGGTAGTCCGGCGCCTGCGCTCCCGATACGGTCGTGTCGTCCCAGGGGGCACCCTCGATCAAGCGTACACGTCCATCCCGCACGTGCACGAGATGTCCGCACGAGCCGTCGCAGTTGTTCGAGTGGCCGGTGCGGAACGTCTGGTCCCGACTCCCCTGCGGCTTGGGGTGCGGTACACGATTGTGGAGGGATAATATGGGTTAAGGAGCAGGTTAACATAAGTCCCAAAATATGAGCAAGGTTATGGATGTAAGGACAAAGAACTCCTCCCTCAGCCTACCCAACCCTTACTCTGCGTAGGCCGA
>DAIBJA010000071.1 GCA_027420455.1 Clostridia bacterium
CGGCCCCTCGGGGTCGGCCCGCTTTTCATGCCGCACCCGTGGTCGGGTGGACGCATACCATGTCGCCGGACCCGGGGAGGTGGCAGCGTGGCATCCGATCTCACGGGAGTGCGCGTGGGCATCATCGGCGGCGACCGGCGGGAGCTTGAGGTGGCACGGATCTTTTCGGCCCATGGCATGGACGTGCGTGCCGTCTGCCTGCCGTGGCCCGACGATGTGCAGTACCTGGCGAACAGGCTCGAAGATGTCCTGCAGTGGGCTGACCTTCTCCTGGCGCCGGTGGGCGGCGTCGACCGCTTCGGACAGGTGGCCTACGTCATCGTGCCGGGGGACGTGCCGCCCCCCCGGCTCACGGCGGAGACGCTGAGGGCGGTGAGGCCCGGCACGCCGCTCTTCATCGGCGCCGCGACAGGGGCCTTGCGCCAGGCCTGCGCCACCTACGGCGTGACGCTCGTCGAGTTCCGCGAGAGCGACGAGTTCGCCTGGCGGAACGCCGTCCCGACGGCCGAAGGCGCGATCCAGCTCGCGATCCAGCACACCGATCACACGCTGCACGGCAGCCGCATCCTGGTGCTGGGGTTCGGACGCAGCGGCACCGTGCTCGCCCGCACCCTGCGCGGGCTCGGCGCGGACATCACGGTGTGCGCCAGGGGATCGGTCGATATCGCAAGGGCCTACGCTCTCGGGGTGCATCCCTACCGCATGGAGGACCTCGCGGACCTGGCGGCGGACGCGGAAGTGGTCTTCAACACCATCCCCGCCCCGGTGCTGTCGTCCGAGATCCTGCGCTGCATGCAGCAGGGCAGCGTGATCATCGACATTGCCACGGCCCCGGGCGGGACCGACTTCGCGGTGGCGAAGCAGCTCGGGCTCCAGGCCCATCTGGCGCCGGGACTGCCGGGCATCACCGCCCCGCGCACCGCGGGTCGCATCGTGGCCGACACCGTGCTGAGCCTCTGGCGCGACATGCATGAGACCGTCGATCTCTAGGCCAGGTAGAGGAGGCTCCTGAGATCTTCCACACGCGCGGCGATCCCTTGTGGCGCTGCCTCCATCAGCCGCTCGGGATCGCCGTAGCCGTAGAGCACGGCGATCGCCGCGAGACCGTGGTACCTGGCCGCCTCGACATCGACCGGGTGGTCGCCGATCATGGCCGCCACGGTCCGCTCGGCGTCCGTCAGATCATGGATGGCCAGCGCGAGCACGTCGCGCTTGGTCGAGGTGCGGCCGCTCATGTCCGCGCCGTAGACGCCGGCGAAGAGGCGTCGCAGTTCGAAGTGGTCGAGGATGCGCAGGGCGAGCGGGAGCGGCTTCGACGTGGCTACGGCCATGCGTACGCCGCTGTGCCGCAGTTCCGTGAGGAGCGGCGGGATTTCCGGGAAGACCTTGTTCTCGAAGATGCCATCGGTTTCGAAACGCTCGCGGTAGTAGCGGACCGCCTGCTCTGCCGTGGCGCGGTCGAGACCGTAGAATTCCTGGAACGATGTGAGGAGCGGCGGGCCGATGAACCGCGTCAGGAGATCGAGGTCGGGAGCGGGGATGCCTAGGCGGAGGAGGGCATATTGGACGGACTTCGTGATGCCCTCCTTCGGGTCCGTGAGCGTGCCGTCGAGGTCCCAGAAGAGCAGAGGGTAGCGTGGCTGCATCGATGTCCTCCCGTCGTCGGATCTTGGGCCATGGTCAGGCGGGGAAGCTTCCCGGTTCTTCGCGCGGCGCCGCCGTAAGGCCGCCGAGAGGGGAGCGTACAAGCCACACGAGGCCGAGCAGGGCGAAGAGGGCCGCGAGCAGCAAGGCGCCGCGTACGGCGAAGGGGCCCGCCAGCAGGCCGCCGGTGAACGCTCCGACCGCGCCCAGGATGTTCCCGAGCAGGCGCTGGGAGCCGCTGACGCGCCCAAGCCAGTGGCCGGGTGTCACGGACTGGCGGAGCACCGCTTCGCCAAACCCGAACAGCGTCTCGGCGAGATCGCCAAGCAGCTGGGCCGCCAGCAGGTAGAGAAAGCCGAGAAGCGGTGAGGCCGGCGCCAGCGGTACCAGCAGCGTCAGGACGCCGAAGCCGAGGAGGCCGAGGATCGTGGCGCGGCCGAGTCCGAGCCGCTGCGCGGCGTACGGCGCCGCGATGCCTCCGAGCAGGGCGCCCACGCCGCCGCCCGTGATCAGCATGCCGATCGCGAAGGCCGTGAGATGCAGGTCACGGAGCGCGTAGAAGGCGTAGAGCGCGTCGAAGATGCCGCCGCAGAGGCTGACGAGCGCCGCCGCCACGGCCAGCGGCCGCAGCAGCGGGTGGCGCCAGAGGGCGACGAGTCCATCCCGCACGGCCAAGGGCACCTGCTGCCTCGTGGAGTCGGGCTCCGGCTCCGGCCTTCTCAGCTGCAGCAGCGTAAGCGCCGAGGCGAGGTAGGAGACGGCGTCGCTGAGGATGGTCAGGGGTCCGCCGAGAAACTGGATCAGCACCCCCATGAGCAGGGGGCCCCCCGTCTCTCCGATGGCGCTGGCCACCGAAAGCGAGGCGTTGGCCTTCTCAAGCTGCGGGCGACCGACGAGCCCTGGCAGCCAGGCCTGGTCGGCGACGTCGAAGAGCGTATTGAGGGCGGCGACGAGCGAGAAGGCGACCAGCAGCTGCCAGAATCGGATGAGGCCCACGAGCGCCAGCAGGGTGAGTGCCGCGAGGACCGCCGCGCGCGCAAGGTCCGAGGCGATCAGCACGGGGCGTCGGCGTCGGCGATCCACGAGCACCCCCGCGAGCGGTGCGGCGATCAGGGCCACGACATACGAGAGGCCGGCCAGCCAACTGAGGTCCTGCGCAGTCGCGTGCAGCATGAGAACCGCGATGATCGGCAGGCCTTCGCGCGTGACACGGGAGCCGAGCTCGCTTATGGTGCGGCCGGCAAGGAAGACGCGGAAGTTTCGCCCTGACACGGGTACGGCAGGAGAATTGGGCATGACGGTTCAAGGCTACCACACTCGGGAGCTCGTGGCCCATGACCACCGTTGCTGCGGCAGGCGTGTCCAGAGCGCCAAATGTCGGCTAGAATGGAGACCACTCGAACGGGCGGCTCCGCGGGGGGACGATCCATTGCCTTCGTACGTCGCGCTGCTGCGCGGTATCAACGTGAACGGACAGCGCATGATCCCGATGGCGAACCTGAGGGAGATGGCCGCGGCGCTTGGCTATGACCGCGTCGAGACCTACATCCAGACGGGGAACCTGCTCTTCGAGAGCCCTATGGGGCCGGACGAGGTAAGGCACCAGCTGGAGCATGCCATCATGGCGACCTTCGGCTTCGAGGTGGCGGTGGCGGTGCGATCGCCAGAGGACATCGCGCGGGCCCATGCGGACTGCCCCTACCAGCCAGGGGAGGGCGAAGTGGTCTATGTGGCCTTCTCGGTTACGCCGCCAGAGACAGCGCGGCTGGCGGCAGCGGCCGGCGGGCCGGACTGCGGGGACCTTTTCACCGTGACCCCGACCGAGGTCTACATCCTGTACCGCCATGGCGTGCACGCCTCGGCGCTCTCGAACGCGTACTTCGAACGCGTCCTGGGCGTCCCCATGACGTCGCGCAATCTGCGCACCTTGGCGAAGCTTGCGGATCTCGCGCCAAGGCGTGCCTTGAGCGGCTAGGCCGGAGGGTGCCAAGCTCGATGCCGGAGTGGCTGAATTTGCCGCTGGGCTTAGGAGGTGCCAGCTTGCCGAAAGACATGGCCACGCTGCGCGAGATGAAGGAACGTGGCGAGCCGATCGCGATGCTGACGTGCTACGACTACCCGACGGCCCTGCTCGAGGAGCGCGCCGGGGTCGACGTGATGCTGGTGGGGGACAGCGTCGGGACGAACGTGCTCGGCTACGCAAGCGAGATCGAGGTGACCTTGGCCGACATCCGCCACCACGTGCGGGCGGTGCGGCGAGGGGTCAGCGAAGGCTATCTGCTCGCCGACCTGCCGTACCGCACCTACGAGGACGAGACGTCGGCCGTGGCGAACGCCCAGGAACTGCTCCTAAGCGGCGCGGATGGCGTCAAGCTCGAGGGTGTCAGGCCCCGGATCGTCCAGGCCTTGAGCCGGGCCGGCATCGACGTCTGCGCCCATATCGGACTCAGCATGCAGGCGCAGGATCAGGTCCGCGTCAAGGGAAAGACCTTCGACGAGGCCAGGACGATCTACGAAGGCGCCGTGGCCCTGGAGCAGGCCGGAGCCAAGATGATGGTCCTGGAACTTCTGCCCGACGAACTCGCGCAGGCGATCACCCGCCGCCTCGGGATCCCCACGATCGGCATCGGAGCCGGTCCGCACACGGACGGGCAGGTCCTCGTGGTGCAGGACATGCTCGGCGTCACGGCGCGGGCGATGCGGCACGCCCGGACCTACCTGAATCTCCAGGAGCTGCTGCCGACGGCCTTCTCGGCCTACGTGGCGGACGTCCGGCGCAGGTCCTTCCCCGCGGACCAGAACTACAGCCACATGCGGGAGGATGATGCCCTCGCCATGCGCGGGTGGCTGGACGCGCCAAACGGTTGAAAGAAAGCGGCAAGCTGCGAAGACATGCGAGAGAGGCGGCCTCGATGAAACCACTGCAGGACGGGATCACCCCTTTTCTCACCTTTCCTCGGGACGCCTGGTCGGCGCTGCGCGCATCGACGCCCCTGACCCTCTCGGAGGATGACCTGCGGCAGATCCAGGGTCTCAACGAACGTCTCGATCTCGACGAGGTCCAGGACATCTACCTGCCGATCTCCCGCCTTCTCAACCTCTCCGTGGGAGCGGAGCAGGAGCTGCATCGGGCGCGGGCCACGTTTCTCGGCTCGACGGCGGAGAAGGTGCCGTTCATGATCGGCATCGCGGGCAGCGTCGCC
>DAIBJA010000040.1 GCA_027420455.1 Clostridia bacterium
CCTTCTCCGCGAAGAACTCCTGCTCGCCCACCGAGAACAGGAACTCCGCACCGCAGTCCCGGCACTTGATGACCTTGTCCTCCAACGGGATTCCCTCCCCGGGCCCGGGAATGTGCACCCAGCATATCCGATGCTTGCCAATGCGTCAATGGGCGGCGCCTCGGGCGCTGGGACGGCATCCCTCTCACCGTTCAAGCCTCTTTTGTCGCTTGTCGTCATACATGGCGCGGTCGGCGGCGTCGATCAGCCCGCGCGGGTCGTGCGTTCCGCCCTCGTCGCAGGCGACACCGCAACTGAAGCTGAGACCGGTCACGCCCGTCGCCACCTCGAAACCCGTCAGGAAGCTGTACGCCTCCACCTCGACGCGCAGGCGCTCCGCCACCTCCTCGGCGCGGGCCCGATCGGCGTCCGCAAGCAGCAGTACGAACTCGTCACCCGCGTAGCGTGCGGCGACATCCCCTTGGCGCGTGTGGCCGCTGAGAAGATTCGCGAACTCCCTGAGCACCTCGTCGCCCGCCAGGTGCCCGAGCCTGTCGTTGTACTGCTTGAAGCCGTCGAGATCGATGTAGACGAGGGCGAGCCTTGTCCCCTCCCGCCGATTGCGCGCAAGACCCTCGTCCAGCCTGCCGATCAGGTAGCGGTAGTTGTAGAGACCGGGAAGACGCGGATCGGTGGCGGCCAACCGCTCGGTCTCCCGGAGCAGGGTCTCCTTGTCGCACGCGATCATGGCAAGGTGCCGTGCCGCATCGAAGAGACGCCGATCCTCGTCGCCCACCTGCAGTTCGTACGGCCACGCGAACGCCACCACGCCGCAGAGGCCGCGCGACGTCGTGATAGGCAAGGCGATGCCTCCGCCCGCGCCCGGCGCCAGCACTCTGGTGGCCGCCTCTCCACTCAGCACCAGCGTCCGACCGCCATCGGCGGCCATGTCCTCGCCCGCCCCGAGGGGTACGAATCCGCTTCCCGGCAGGGTCTGCAGGCGTCCGCGGGCATCCACGAGGCCCGCATAGCAGAGCGAATTCTGGAACATCATGCCGAGGCGATCGCGCAGGGCGGTGAGGATGTCCTCGACGCCGCTGGCGCTGGCGAACATGTGGTAGAAGCCGTTGAGGAGTTCGAGATTGCGATTGCGCTGGCGCAGGTCCATCTGCAGATGCAACGCGTAGCCCACCAGCACGAGCGGGGTCGCGATCGCGAAGATGCCTACCCAGGCGTACTCGTGGAACGCCACCACGACGCCCATGCCAAGCGGCAGGGTGACCAGCGACGCGAGCAGGTCGAGACCGAGCCCGTCCAGGACTGCGGCCTGCCAGTTGAAGTGCGCGAGCAGAAAGTAGGTGTCGACCAGCAGGTGGTTGAGCCCGAGAAAGAGCAGAAAGAAGACGACCAGCGCACCCACCTGGAGGTCAAACTCCGAAAAGACCAGCGGGAACAGGTGTTGGCCTAGGTAGCCCGCCGCGAGCACGGCGAGCGCATACTGGCCGCCGTTGAACAGCCAGACCCGCACCGGCCGGCGTCGGATCGCCGACGCCGTCAGCACGCTGATGGCCAGGGCCGCCGCGGCTCCTTGAGGGCCGGTCAGGACGGCCGCGGGAATCAGGAATGCCGCCTCGATCGACACCGTCCCGGCCCTCAGGTTGGCGGGCCAGATCTCTGCGAGAACGCCGTACGCCGCAAATGCGGCGATGGCCAGCGGAATGGTGGGCGGATGGAGAAAGAGCGCCACGAGCAGCCAGAGCCAGCCTGCGGAGCCGACGATCCAGGCATAGGCGTGCTCTCGCCGCAACAGCCCTCACTCCGTTGACGATGCCGAGGTGGGGACACCCGGCGTCGGAGGTCGCCGGGTCCGGCCCGCCCGTTCGCCGGTAGTGCATCTCACCAGGAAACATGGGCTGGCTTGATCATATTTTGCCATGTCTGGTCAATCCACGTCGAGGCATGCCGGTCAGAATCCCGCCTCCTGCAGCACAGCGCGCACCGGTCGCCCGTCGTCGAGGCGTACCAGGACCGCGGCCGACATGCCCGCGTCCTCGAGCGCCTGGTCGAGATCGCCTTCCAGGGGGAGGACGCCGTCGCTTTCGAGCGCGAACTCCCGCACGAGACGCAGGCTTTCGTCCCTGGACTCGCGCACCAGCACGTGCACGACGCACCCGGCCGCCGTGACCTGCCGCAGCACGCCCTCGATCTCCTCGGCGCGATCACGCACCAGAAGCAACACCGGCAGGTCGCGCTGCTTGGTCGGCCAGACGATCCAGACCAGAAGCAGTACGCCGATCGCCAGCCCAAACCAGATCACCGCCCACCGCCTCCTTTGCCGCCCAATACCCTATGGCGAGGCGGCCGGGGCGGTGAGACTCAGCGGCCGGTAGGAAGCGGAAGACGCGCCTTCAGATCGGCGACCTTGTCGAGCTGCTCCCAGGGAAGGTTGAGATCCGGGCGGCCAAAGTGGCCGTAGGCCGCCACTTGGCGGTAGATCGGCCGCCGCAGGTCCAAGTTGCGGATGATCGCAGCTGGCCTCAGATCGAAGACCTCCTGCACCGCGGCGGCGATCTCCTGGTCGGAGACGGCGCCCGTGCCGAAGGTGTCCACACGCACTGCGAGCGGATGGGCCACGCCGATCGCGTAGCTGAGCTGAATCTCGCAGCGCCTCGCCAAGCCCGCGGCCACGACGTTCTTCGCAACCCACCTGGCGGCGTAGCTGGCCGAGCGGTCCACCTTGGAGGGGTCCTTGCCGGAGAACGCCCCGCCACCGTGCCGCGCCATGCCGCCGTATGTGTCGACGATGATCTTGCGGCCCGTGAGGCCCGAGTCGGCCGCGGGGCCTCCGTAGACAAAACGGCCGCTCGGGTTGACGAGGTAGCGGGTCTCGCTGTCGCGCAGGCCGGCTGGCACCACCGCGTCGATCACCATCTCGCGGATGGAGGCGGCGAGCGTCTCGTTCGAAACGTCGTCGGCGTGCTGGCTCGACACCACGACGGTGTCGACGTGCACGGGCCGGTCGTCCTCGTAGCGGATCGTGACCTGCGTCTTGCCATCGGGACGCAGGAAACCGAGATCGCTGCGGCGCACCTCGCTCAGACGGCGTGCCAGGGCGTGCGCCAGGCTGATGGGCAGCGGCATCAGTTCCGGCGTCTCGTCGCAGGCGTAGCCGAACATCATGCCCTGATCCCCCGCGCCCTGGTCCTGCTCCGAGTTCCCGGAACGCGTCTCGAGCGCCTTGTCGACTCCCTGAGCGATGTCCGGCGACTGCTCGTCGATCGAAGTCAGGACCGCGCAGGTGTCGGCGTCGAAGCCGAACTTCGCCCGCGTGTAGCCGATGTCGCGCACGGTGGAGCGGATGATGCTGGGGAGATCGGCGTAGCACGACGTGGTGATCTCGCCGGCCACGAGCACGAGTCCCGTCGTGACCAGCGTCTCGGCCGCGACCCGCGCATTGGGGTCATTGGCCAGGATGGCGTCAAGAATCGCGTCGGAGATCTGGTCGGCGACCTTGTCCGGGTGTCCCTCGGTGACGGACTCCGACGTGAACAGGCTGCGCAAGCAGGGGCCCTCCTCTCGATCTGGGCACAAAATAGCCGGACCACGAGAGTCCGGCTGCGTTCTCTCATCCCTCAGCGTTGCTGCAGGGTTTGGCACCGTGGCAAACGCCCGGTTGCCGGGTTTCATCGGGCCAGCCCCTCCACCACTCGCGATGAGCATGTTCGATTTTTAGCGAAAATCATC
>DAIBJA010000029.1 GCA_027420455.1 Clostridia bacterium
CAGCCCCGCGTCGATGCACTGCTGCACGCCGGCGCGCATCACCTCGCGGAACACCGCCTCGCCCCACTGGTGGCGGCGCAGCTTCACGAGCGTCGTCCTGTCCGGCACCTTCTGGTTGAAGTCCAGCCCGCAGAACCAGCGGTATCCCGCGTGCATCTGCAGGTCCTCACACAACCGGCGCTCCGGCAGGTTGAACAGATACCCGAGCAACATCATGCGGAACGCCACCGTCGGATCCACCGACGGCCGACCCCGATTGGCGCTGTAGCACCCTTCCGTCGCCGCGTAGATGGCCTTCAGATCCAATACCGCCCGGATCCTTCGCAGCAGGTGATCCTGCGGCACCAGGTCCTCCAGCTGAATGTACTGGAACATCTGCCCCTGCCCGTCCGACTTCGAGAGCACTACCCCCACCTCGGCCTACACCTTCGACACCCGCCGGCTTTACTCCTTGCTTTCCCATTACCTACCATCAGTTTCTCACCGGTCTTCTAGGCAAGGAACACACCGACTGCCCCGAGAAACATGCAGGAATAAAGACCGTGCATCGACGCCCCCTCCCACCCGCTCGAGCCAGGCCGCGAAGCCAGCATCGACAGCGCCCGTGGGCTGCATGGGAGAGCGATTCGGGAGAGGTCCCCGTCAGGAGGTCGGATCGTGGACGACGCGCGGGTGCCCTCTCGTGCCCTGCTCATGGCCCTGGGACTTCCCGATACCGCCACGGCCCACCCGACGACCGGTGCCAGCGGCGCGCCGGTCTGGCGCATCGATACGCCGCCGGGACGCTACGCCCTGCGCGTGCGTCCGATCAGCGGCGTGATGGCGGCCCGGCGCGAGGCGGCCGCCATGCGGGTGGCGCGGTCGGGCGGCCTGCCGGTGGCGGAGGTCGTGCGAGAGGAGACGATCGGTGACGCCTCGTGCCTCCTGACCAGCTGGTGCCCAGGCGAGACGCTGGCCAAGGCCGTCCTGGAGGCCGGGACAGACCCCCGTGCGCTGGGCAGGGCCTGCGGGCGCCTGCAGGCAGGCCTTCACGCCATCGAGGCCCCGCCCGAACTCCGGACCTCCCGCGGCTGGCTCACCCAGACACCGGCGGAGCAGGACGTCCTGGGCGGCCGCATGGACGCGCGAGCCGCACGCCTTCTCCACCTAGACTTCCACCCGCTCAACATCCTCACGGACGGTCGGGCGATCACGGGTGTGGTCGACTGGGTGAACGCGGCCGCGGGCGATCCCCGCCTGGACCTCGCACGCTCTCTCGCGCTGCTGAAACTGGCCTTCCTGCCCATGGTGGAAGGCACCAGAGCGGTCGCGGTCGTCGAGACCCTCACCGAGGCCTGGCTCCTTGGCTACGAGGAGGCCGCGGGCCCGCAGGCCGAGATGGACCGATTCATGGCGTGGGCCGGGCTGCGCACGATCCGGGACCTGCGTGGAAAGTGGCCCCAGGGCGCCCTCGCGGCGATGGAGGAGACCGTCAACGCCTGGGTGCGGGCCGTCGCGCAATGATGCCGGAGAAGCGGGGGGACCGCGGCTGCATGCCGCGGTCCCCTGTATGGTCTTCGATCACTGACCCTGTTGGGGCCGCCATACCTTCCAGACCGCTCCGGCGAGATCCGGCGACGGATGGAGCGCCGTCTGTCCGGGACGCCAGCCCGAAGGGGTCACCTCGCCCGTCGCGCGGACGTGCTGGAACGCCTGCACCTGGCGGATCAGCTCGTCGACGTTGCGGCCCACCGCCGGCGTCAGCACTTCCATCGCCTGAATGACGCCGTCCGGGTCGATCAGGAACCGCCCGCGCAGATCGACGCCGGCGGCCTCGTCGTAGACGCCGTAGATCTCCCCGATCCTGCCGTTCTGGTCGCTCAGCATCGGGAAGGGGACCCCTCCCGGCACCATGCGCTCGAGTTCGTCCGCCTGCCAGATCTTGTGGACGAAGCGGCTATCCGTGCTGACCGACAGCACCTCGACGTCGAGGGCCCGCAGTTCAGCATACCTGGCGGCAACTGCCGTCAATTCGGTCGGTCAGACGAAGGTGAAATCTCCAGGATAGAAGCAGAGCACCACCCAGTGTCCGAGATAGTCGGAAAGCCTGATGTTCTTGAAGCCGCCGGCCACCAGGGCGCTCGCCTCGAAATCCGGAGCCGCCGCTCCCACCCTCGCCGTCACAGCCGTTGCCTCCCTTTCCACCTGCCTGGCGGGTGCCGCCTTGGCTTCCCCGCCGATCGGTCCGCGCGCAGTGCTGACGCAACCATCGTCGCTCTCTGGCATCTGCCCACCTCCCGCTACGCCTGTCCACTTCACGCCGCTGGCCTCCGCCGCCTGCGGCCGGAGGTGCCAAAGGTGAGGGACAAAGGAAGGGCCCCCGCCCGACCGGTTGGCCCTTCGCTTCGACGCTTCGGCTCAGCGGTGGTAGGGCGTTCCGTCGAGAATCGACACGGCCCTGTAGATCTGCTCGAAGAGAATGGCCGGCACCATCTGGTGGGAGAAGGTGAGCCGCGAGAGCGAAAGCAACCTCGCCCGCCGCCGCAGCTCGCCGTCCAGGCCGAGATGTCCGCCGATCAGGAGCGCCTGCGTCTGCGATGCCTGCTGCCAGAGCGCCACCGTCCGGGAGAAGGCGGCGGAGTCCTGCTCCTCGCCAACGGGATCGAGGGCCCAGAGCACCGCGTCGGCGGGAAGGCCCTGCGTCAGGCGCTCCGCCTCCTGGCGCTTCACGCGCTCCTCGTCGCGTTCGCCGAGGCGCGGGTCCGCGCGCACCTCGGACTTCTCCTCCCAGTGCAGCGGCAGGCGGCCCTGCAGCCTCTGGAGATACTGGTCCGCGGCGTCCCGCCAGGGTCCGCGCACCGGACCCAGCGAACGCACCAGGATCCTGCCCAAGCCGATCGCCCCCTGCACGACGCGATTCGCCCGGGCCTCCGTTCCTCCTGCGCCTATCCCGTCAGCTCGGGATGCCGAGGCGATCCGGCAGGGCCTGCAACCGGACCTGCCGCTCGAGAATCTGGCCGGATCGCGCGATCGTCACCCGCACGGTGGCGCCAGGCTGAAAGTTGCCGAGCTCCCGGTAGAGCTCGGCGAGGTTCGCCACCGCCCGCCCGTTCACGGCGAGGATCACGTCATGGGGCAGCAGACCCGCCTGCGCCGCGGGGCCGCCGGCGTTCACCGCCGTCAGCGCGACGCCCTGCCGCGCCTTGCCCTGCACCTGCACGGACGGAGCGTCGCTCGCCGAGATGCCGAGCCACGGCCGCGGCACCCTTCCGTGCTGGATCAGCGCGTTCACCACCGGCGCCACCACCTGGCTCGGAATGGCGAAACCCATGCTCTCGAAGCCGATCGAGCTGATCTTGACGGAGTTGATGCCAATGACCTCGCCGTCCGCGTCGCAGAGCGGCCCGCCAGAGTTGCCCGGGTTGATCGCGGCGTCGGTCTGGATCAGTCCGTAGGCGCGCTGCGCATAGCCCTGGCCGAGGGAGCGGTCGATGCCGGAGACGACGCCAACCGTGACGGTGCGGGCAAAGCCGAGGCCCATCGGATTGCCGATCGCGATGGCCATCTCGCCCACCTCCGGGCTGTGGCGCGTCAGGGCGGCCGCCTTGAGATCGTTCGCGGGGATATGCACGACGGCGATGTCGGTCAGGGGGTCCTCGCCGATGAGCTTCCCCGGATAGGACTTGCCACCTTGAAGGAGCACCTTGAGCCGGGAGGCGCCCGCAACGACGTGGTCGTTCGTCACGATGTAGCCGTCGGGCCGGACGATGAGGCCGCTGCCGGAGCCGCGCGCGATCAGGGGACCGTCGGGGCTGCCCTGCAGATTCACGATGCCGACGACGCTCGGCGAGACGTTCCTGGCGACCGCGATCGGAGGCCAGGGCACCGCCGAGGCGGTGGGAGACGACGAAAGAAGCGCAGCGAGACCAAAGGCGGCGATGTTCAGAGAGGCACCTCCTGACGCCGCCTAGTCTGCCCTTCGGGACGCGAAAACCGCCGGGGCCAGGGCCCCGGCGGTCTTCCTGGGTTCAAGCGTACTTGGCAGCCGCTGTCAGTTGTCGCCATCGCCCTGCGGCAGGTTGAAGTTCGAGGTCGGCGTCGTTGTGGCCGTGCCGGTCGCGGTGATGGTCTGCGCGACAAGGCCGCCCTCGCCGGCGATGCCCTGCGCCTGTACCTGCTCACCGGCCGCCAGGTCCTGCATCGTCGCGGTCTGCCCGTTCAGGGTGATCTGGGTGCTGTCGTCCGCCACGACCCGCACGAAGCCGGTCTGCGTCGAGAGCATGAGCCAGTCGCCGCGCGTGCCGAGCACGGTGCCGCTGACGGTCTGGGCCTGCGCCTTGACGATGATCAGCGTGACCTGACCGCTCGCATCGACGACGAGCCTGACGAGGTCGCCCGGCTGCACATTCGAGATGTTGCCGGCCATGCCGCCCAGCACCACGCCCACGGAGCTGCTCAGGGTGTAGGTGCCCGGCTGGAGGCTGCCATGGTCCTCCTGCTCGCCGCCTGTGGGCCCGGTGATGGTGATCGAGCTCGAGCTCACCTGCGAGACGGTCCCGGTCACGGTGCCGGCCTGGGTCGCAACCTGTGTCGGCGCGGTGTCGACGATGACCGCCGCCTCACCGTCCTGGTCCAGGGTCATGAAGATCGGGTCGCCCGCCTTGAACGAAGCGAGCGTGGAAGCCTGGTTGCCATAGAAGATCTGGGCGACCGGCGAAACCGTGAATGTCTCACTCGTGCCGGTCTGTGTCGTCGTCGTTGTGCCGGTGCTTCCCGTGGTGCCTGTCGTGCCCGTGGTGCCTGTCGTACCGGTGACCGGCGGGGCTCCGTAGACGCTGACCGTCACCGTGGACTGAGTCTGGCCGCTCGCGCTGGTCGTGGTTCCGGAGCTGACGAAGGTTCCGCGAACGGTCGAGCTCTGGACGGTCGGGCTCAGGCCGAGCAGCTGCTCAAGCCGCATCAGCAGGACGGCGAGCTCCGCTCGCGTGATGTCGCCCTCCGGCATCAGGTTGCCGCGATCGCCCTGGAGCAGCCCGAGCTGCACGCCGAGAGCCATCGAACCCTTGGCCCAGCCCGGCACCTTGCCCTTGTCGTGGAACTGGCCGAGCATGCTGTACTGGACCGACGTGGCCGGTCCCTTGATGCCGAGCGAATCGGCGATCATCGCCATGGCCTGGGCCCTCGTCGCGTCGCGCCCGGGGGCGACGGCGCTGCCGAGGCCGCGGAAGTAGCCCTCCCGCTCCGCGGTCTGCACCTGCCCGGAGAAAGAGCTCTGCGCCTGCACCTTGCCTTGATAACGGAGCAGGATGGCGGCGAGCTGGGCCAAGGTGATCGGCGCGCCGGGCGCGAACTGGGTCTGGCTGACTCCGTTGACGAGTCCCTGTGCCGCCAGGGTCGTGATGGCGGACTGCGCGAAGCTGGCGTCCGCAAGGTCCTTGAAGTGGTCCCCGGCGCTCTTCGGGCCTGCCGCAAAGGCGCTGCCCAGGCTCGCCAGAACAAGCGTCCCGGTCAAGGCGCTCGCCGCGAGCAGTTTGATCCGCATGCTGATGCCCTCCCAGAGGTGAAATAGGTTCGACGCCCAGAGCATTCGCAGGCGCCGAGGCACTTTCGGGGGGTACAGTGCGGCCAGTTTCGACATGCGCACCCGCGGCAGGCAAGGATGTCGCCTATGGTGTGCCGCTCTTGTCGAAACGTCCCTCCTACTGCAGACGGATGGAGCGGCGGCTTGAACCGGTCTCGTCGAGCCTGGTGTAGCCTAGGATGTGAGATGTCAGGCTATTTGGCTGGAGGTGCCCGCCATGTACGAAGCGATCGGCTACCGCCACGCGGCCGCCACGGCCCATCCCCTGGCCACCAGGGCCGCCGCCCGCATGCTGCGCATGGGCGGCAGCGCCGTCGACGCGGCCATCGCCGCCAACGCCATGCTCGCGGTGACGCAGCCGGACGCCTGCGGCCCCGGCGGCGACCTCTTCGCGCTCGTCTACTCGGCCGCCGAGGGGAAGGTCCACGCCTACGCGGCCGCGGGGCCAGCCGGGGCCAATGCGGACCGCGAAAGCCTGCGCAGTCGTTGCGAACGCATCCCGCCGCGCAGCGCGATGGCCGTGACCTTGCCCGGTGCCGTGCGCGGCTGGGAGCTGCTGCACCGCAGGCACGGCAGCCTGCCCTGGCAGGAGCTCTTCGCGCCGGCGGCGGACGTCGCCGAGCTTGGCCATCCCGTCACGCGCAAGGTGTCGGGGAGCCTCAAGGCGGCGGAAAGCTTCGTCGACGACGCGTTCCGGGCGGCTTGGCTGCCCTCGGGCGTGCCGCGGCCGGGAGAACTCCTGCGCAACCCCGATCTGGCGGCCACCCTGCGGACGATCGCAACCGAGGGCGCGGACTGGTTCTACCTGGGTCCCTTCGCCAAGGCGTTCGAGCGGGTGCTCGAGGCCGGCGGAGGCTTCGTCACGGCCAAGGACATGGGGAGCTTCGCGGCCGAGGAGGTCACACCGCTCGAGGCCCGCTACAGGGGCAGGACGGTGACGGTGACGCCGCCGCCGAGCCAGGGCGTGGCGCTCCTGCTCGGCCTGCGCGTGCTGGAAGGTTTCAGCCCGTCGGGAGAAAGCTTCGAGAACCCGCGCTGGCTCCACCTGACGGTCGAGGCCAAGCGCCGCGCCTTCCTCCTGCGCGACAGCCTCCTCACCGACCCGAAGGCCGTGCCGCGCGATTGGCGGCGGCTGCTCGAGGACGCCCCGATCGCCCTGGCGCGCGCGGACATCGACGAGTCCAGAAGCCGCAGGCCCTCGCAGGACCTGCTGCCCGGCGACACCACGTTCCTCTGCACCATCGACGGCGACGGCAACGCCTGCGCCCTCGTCCAGAGCCTCTACATGGGCGTCGGCAGCGGCATCCTGGTGCCGGGCTCCGGCGTGCACCTGCAGAACCGCGGCTGCTACTTCAGCCTGGAAGCGGGTCATCCGAACGCGCTCAGCCCCGGAAAGCGCACCGCTCACACCCTGATGGCCTCGATCGTGACCGACGAGGGTGGTCTCAGGGCGGCGCTCGGCACGATGGGTGGCGACGGTCAGCCGCAGACCCTCCTGCAGGTCTTGAGCCGCCTCTATGACTACGGCCAGGACGTGGACGACGCGATCGCCGCCCCGCGTTGGCTCGACGGCGGAGAAGCAGAGCCGGTGCTGCAACTGGAGGAGGGTCTCGGGGCGTTCGCCGCCGACCTCGAGGCAAGAGGGCACACGGTGCGGCTCATCGGACCGCGCATGCACGCCATGGGCCATGCGCAGGGGATCGTGCGCCGCGAGGATGGCCTCCTGCGTGCGACGGCCGATCCGCGCGGGGACGGCATCGGCTGGGCCGAGTAGGCAGACCCGCGCCCCAGAGTTCGCTACGGCGTAGGGAACCAGGCACAACCTTGATCGACGTTCATCCCGCAGACGGCCCAGACCTGGCCTCCGTTCGCGGTCATCGAAAAGCCCATCTCGCGGGACCTGTGCCCTCGCCACTTGAACGTGCCGCCGATGCGCACGAGGAACATCGCTCCGTTCGGCGGATTGTCCGTCACGGTGCTGATCACGCGAAGCACCTTCGGGTGCGGATCTCCGTACGTCGCCCCCACCTCGGTCGCCACGCGGGCGATCGCGAGGGAGCTCTTCACACGCGTACCCACCATCCAGAGGAGCGCGATGGCCAGCAGGCCAAGGGCGGTCCAGCGCAGCCAGGGTCGTCGGCCGTTCTGCATCCGCACCACCCTCCGCCCCGCGGGCTCAACCATCCGCGCGGGGCTGCCAGCCAGCGGCAAGCGATCTCTTGCGAGCGCCCACTCTATAGAGCCGTGACGGAAGTACCCTCAGGCGCCCCCTGGTCGGCGACGGCCAGCGGCTTCACCGTGAAGAACGGGATGAAGATGTGCGCCAAGGGGCCGATACCGAGCGCGTAGACGAGCGTGCCGACGCCGACGTTGCCGCCCAGAAGCCATCCGGCGATCAGCACCGTCAACTCGATCGCCGTCCTGGCCTTGCGCAGGGAGTAGCCGCGCGCCGCGAGTCCCATCATGACCCCGTCGCGCGGCCCGGGTCCGAGGCCGGCGCCGATGTACGCTCCGGTCGCGACACCGCAGAGGAACACGCCCAGGACGAGAAGCGCCACGCGCAGCCAGAGCGCGTGGGGCGGAGCGAAGGTACCGAGGATCAGATCCATCACGGCGCCGATCAGGATCGCGTTCAGCAGGGTGCCGATGCCCGGCCGCTGCCGGAGCGGGATCCAGAGAAAGAGCACCGCCACGCCCACCAGGATCGACCAGGTGCCGATCGGAATGCCGGTATGACGCGCGAGTCCCTGGTGGAAGACGTCCCAGGGATCGAGGCCGAGACGGGCCAGAACGAGCAGGGAGTCGCTGATGCCGTAGAGGACAAGGCCGAGAAGGAGCTGGGTGAGCCGCCGCACGGGGCGGTTGCGCGACGCGGGTGGAACGAGCACCGTGAGAAACCAGACCGCGAGGCGGTTCCAGAGGGACTGGGATGCCGTCATGCCCATGGATCGCCTCGCCTTCCCGCGATTGCGCGGTGTCCGGATGAGTCCGGCTCAGCGAAACGCCAAGCCGGACCCCGACACCTTATATGGCATTGAACATCCGCGCGGGCTTTGGGGCAAGGTCTATGCGAAAATCGGTCAGCGCTTGCGCAGACGGAACACCCGAGTCGAGGATCCCTCGAGGGCGGGGGCGTTCGGGCCGCCGAGGACATAAGTCGCGGAGCCGGCCGGCGCGGGGAACGCGGCAGCGATGCTCTGGCCCTGCTCGCTTGCCACGACGAGCGGCTCCCCAGGGAACGGCCAGATCGTCAGCCGTGCTGCTTTTAGCCCTCGCGCATTCTGCCAGTCGGTGATCGCCAACTGCTCCGCCAGGGGCAGCTGCGCCAGGCGTGCCGCCTGCACAGGGCGCGGCGCGGGGGGCAGCACCGTCTGCCAACCGGTCTCCTGAACCCCAGGCGCGTTGCCAAAGACCGGTCCCGCCGCCTCGCTCACCGCGAGGACCGCGCCCTTTGCGCCGCCCAGGACGACCAGGACCTGACTCAACATGCCACTATAGCCACCGCCCTGCCGCGTGAAGTTCGGTGCGCGCATGGTGTACACGCCAAGAACCCGGTAGGGCGGAAAGAGAATCGCGCTCCGCAGTGCGATGGCCCGAAGTTGCGCCCTGGACGGCTGCACGGTGTTCATGTTCACGCTTAGGGGCCGCGAGGCGTGCATCCCCAGCACGCCCGCCGCGATCAACGCGACACCGGCCCCGAGCGGTACAAGTCCTTTCCGGTTCAATAGCCGCTCCCCCCGCCCATTCCACCGGTGTATCGGTTGACGGTCCAGGCCTCTCCCGCCGTTGGCGCGACATAGAGCAGGTAGCCGGGGAAGACGAAGGGTCCCTGGACCCCCTTGCCGGGGCGGTACATCGCCTTCAGGGTCGCAAGCGGCTGTTCCCGTCCGGTTCCAGGTGTGTAGAGACTGTTGAGGTTCTGGTTCTCGATGCGGATCATCCCGCCTTGCCAGAGCACCTGAAGCGCGAACCCCGTCTTGCCGGGCCGCTTCAGCCAGATCTCGTACTCGGCGTCGGGAGCTCCGACCACCGTCCAGGCCTCGCCGACGGACAGGGACGGGAATGTGCGGCGGATCGCCGTCCCGACCTTGGTGGGCAGGACCGTACGCCGAAGTCGTGTGGGATTGGCTCCCGTCACCACGTTCTGTCCCACCCCGATGGTCACCGGATGGGTGAAGCTCGTCACGGTGTACCAGGGCTGCGCCGCCGCCAGCCCAAACAGCAGCAGCAGGAGTCCGAGCCAGAAGATGCGGGGCAGCCGGCGGGGCTCACGCGGCTTCTGGCCGAGGATCAGCCAGAGAGCGCTCGGCACGCCGACGATCGCAAGGAGGCCAAGGGCCGTAGAGATCGGCGTGAAGCCCAAAGCCTGCCAGTGCCACGCCATGAGCGCGGCGGCGGCGAGCAGCAGAGCGGCCGCGATCGCCACCGGTCCGACCCGCTTCACGGCCCATCGCCGCGAATCGTTCGCAGCATCTCCTCGTACTCCGAGAGCGAGATCTCGCCTCCGGCGTAGCGGCTCTTCAAGATCTCCTCGGGACCCGGCGGCGTCTCCGCCGGGCGGAAGAACTGCACGAGGCCCACGATCACCAAAACGAGGCCGACGGGCACCGCGAGAACGGCCAGAGCCGACAGAATGCCCGTCAAGGCTGCCCATGGGGTGCCGGTGGTCACGGTCATCTTCGTTGCCTCCGCTTCGCTGCTCGCCCTGAGTGTACGCTCCATGTCACCGGGGCGCTGTCAAGAAACGGTGAAGGATTGCCTTCCCGCCGACGTCCGCGACGCCGCCGTGCCATAATTCTCTCATGGAAACGCGTGAGGGGCCCGCAAAGCGGACCGTGCACCCGGCGGTCCTGGTGATCGAGGATGATGGCGTGATCCGGGAAGCGGTCGCCCGCCATCTGACGGAAGCCCTCGCGGCGGACGTCCGGTCCTGCGCGGACCTCGGGACCGCGCTCAGGGCGCCGGTGCCGGACGTCATCGTGCTCGACCTCGGCCTGCCCGACGCGGAAGGGCTCGAGTCCCTCATCCGGCTGCGGGAAGCCATGCCGTCCGCCCTGATCCTGGTCGCCACCGCCCGCGGCACTCTGGCGGATCGGCTGGAGGGTCTGCGGCAGGGCGCCGACGACTACGTCGTCAAGCCGTTCTCCCTGCTCGAGGTCGCGGCGCGGGTCGAGGCGCTCCTGCGCCGGCGTTTGCCATCCCCGGCGCCAGAGCCGGCTGGACTCCAGTGGGACGAAGGCGCGCGGCACGTCCTGAGGCGCGGAGAGCCTCTTCCGCTTACCCCGCTCGAGTACCTCGTCTTCTCCGCGCTCGCCTCGAGGCCCGGCCAGGCCTTGTCCCGCCCGGATCTCCTGCGCCTTGTGATCGGCCCGAACTTCTACGGCTACGAGCGCCTGATCGACGTCCATGTCGGTCACCTCAGGCACAAGCTCGACGCCATGGATCCCTTCCGCTACATCGCCACCGCCCGCGGCTACGGCTACCGCTGGGACGGCCCGGATCTGCGCCGGGAAGGCTCCGGCCATGCGCGCTGAAGCGGGCCTCGCTCTCCTGTGCGCCGGGCTCCTCTACGGCTGGTGGCCACCGGCGGCTCCGGAGAGGGCATGGTGGCTTCTCGCGTGGGTGCTCTTCGCAAGCGTCGCGCTGTGGCTGACTCGGCCCCGCGCGGCCCGCACCCCGACAGAGCGTGCCGGGACCACCGCGGCAGCGGAGGTGTCGCTCGGCGCCGAACTCGCCCACGACTTCCGCACTCCGCTCACGCGGCTGCGTCTCAGGCTGGGCGGCCTGGCGGACGGCACGCCGGCCGCGGGCGGCGAACTCGCCGCGATGGAGGCGGAACTGCTGCAGCTCGAGCGGCTGGCCGACGACTTCATCGATCTCACCTCCGCCGAGGCGGCGTGGCCCGAAAGCAGCGAAGGTGCCCTGGACCTCACCGCCGCGGTGGCCGAGGAGGTGGAGCGGGTGCGACCCCTCTTCGACCTCCAGGGTCGCGGGCTCGAGGTGCGGCTCGCTCCGACGAAGCCCGTCTTGTGCAGCCCGTCGCGCCTTGCCCGCATGCTGGGGAACCTCTTCAGCAACGCGCTGCGCTACGCGGAGGGCGACGGGCCCGTGACGGTGCGTCTCGCCATGGACGGGCCGCTCTTCGTGCGGCTCAGCATCGAAAACCCCGCGGATCGCCCCGAAATGGACCCCACGAGCCTTGCGCGGCCCTTCGTACGCGGCGGCAGCCGCGAGAAGGGCCAGGGCTTCGGCCTCGGCCTCGCGGTGGTCCAGCGTCTGGCGGCCGTGTCGGGCGGCCGCATGCGCCTCAGCTATCGCGAAGAGGAGCGCCGCTTCGCGGCGGCGCTCCTCTTCCCTCGCCTGGCGTCTGGCAATGCGACGGCCGACGACGAACCGGTTCGAGCGTGATCGGGTCGGCGAAGCGCCTTTGGCTCAGCCTTCGAACCGACGCCTGAGATCCGGCACCTCGCCGCTCGCGGAGGCGAACACGACGACGCGGTCGCCCACTTCGAGCTCGGTGCCGCCATGCGGGATGACGGCCTTGCCCTGCCTGCGGATGGCCACGACGAGGGCGCTCTGCGGCAGGCCGAGGTCGACGATCTTCTTGCCCACCACCGGGGACGCCGGGCGCAGGTAGACGTCGAAGAACTGGCCGGGGTCGGCGGCGTCCTCGGTGAGCTCCTGGATCTGACGGCTGATCGTGAGGGTGCGCAGCGTGGCGTGGCGGTAGCCGTGCAGCACCGCGCTGCGGCTGATCACGCCGATCACCTGCCCCCGGTCGGTGACAGGCAGGGCGTCGACGTCATACTGGCCCAGCTGGCGCAAGGCGTCGTCGAGGCTCGCGTCCGCCTCGATCGGGCGCGGCATCGGCGCGAGAATCTCCCGCACCGGCTTCTCGGCGGAGCCCGGCTGGTTCAAGGCGTGCACGAGTTCGATCAGGGTCAGGAGTCCCACGACCTCCCCCGCCTCGTCGGTGACGAGGGCGTAGGGGCGATCGGCGGAGGTCAGGATCTCGTAGACCTCGCCGCTCGGCGTCTCGCCCGGGAGGCGCTCGCGCGTCATGCGGTCGACCTGCGTGCGCACGGTCACCTGGTCGGTCGGGCGGACGTCCTGGCCGCGCAGGATGACGATGCCCCGCCGGCTCAGCTTCACCGTGTACATCGAGTAGGGCGTGAAGAAGCGGTAGAGGCCGTAACTGATCGCCGCGGCCGCCATCACTGGCGCCGTCAGGCGGTAGTCGCCCGTGATCTCGAGGAGAATGGTGATCGCGACGAACGGCGCCTGGGCGGCGGCGGCGAACATCGCGGCCATGCCGGCGACGGCATAGATCGCGGGGAAGGGCGCCAGAGCCGGAGAGATGGCATGCAGCATGGCGCCGAAGGCGCCCCCAGCCATGCCGCCGATGAAGAGCGAAGGAGCGAACACGCCGCCGGAGCCGCCGGCTCCGATCGTCACGAGCGTCGCCACGAGCTTTGCCGCGAACAGCACGAAGAGCAGGCCGATCCCGAGATTCCCGAGCAGGGCTTCATGCATCGTCGGGTAGCCGACGCCGAGCACCTGCGGCAGGAGCAGACCGAGGAGGCCGACGAAAAGGCCGCCGATCAGGCCCTTCTGCCAGAACTGGAGCGGCATCCGCTCGAAAAGGTCCTCGCTGAAGGTGAGGCCCGAGGTGTAGATCCAGGCGATGAACGCCATGAGGACGCCGAGCGCGATCATGTAGAGCACGGCGAAATGGTTCACGACATGGTAGGGCGGGGTCACCAGGACCGCGCGGCTGCCCATGAAGGCGTTGAAGACCGATACGCCCATGACGGACGAGAGGAAGACGGGCACCAGGGCGCCCATGGCGTAGGTGCCGAGAATGACCTCGAGGCCGAAGAAGCCGCCGGCGATCGGCGCGTTGAAGGTGGCGCCGATGCCGGCGGCGGCGCCGCAGGCGAGCAGAAGGGAGATGTCCCGTTCCGAGAGGCGCAGGGCCTGTCCGAGCAGGGAGCCGAAGGCGGCACCGATCAGGGCGATCGGCCCCTCGCGTCCCACCGAGCCACCGCTGCCGATCGTGATGGCCGGAGCCAGGATGCCGAAGAAGCTCACCCGCGGCCGGATGCGTCCGCCGCGCAGGGCGAGCGCCTCGAGGATCTGCGGCACGCCGTGTCCCTTGACCTCGCGCGCCAGGTAGTGGCTGATCAGGTTCACGGCGACGAGACCGGCGGCGGGTGCCAGGGCGATTAAGAGGTGCGACGGTGAGACGGTATGCGACGGCACGACCCAGACGACGAACGCCTCGACCACGGAGATCAGCCAACGGAACACGATGGCACCAAGACCGCCGATCACGCCGGTCACGAGCGCCAGAACGAGGATGTGCGGTGAATATGGCCTCGAACGCTGCGCTAGATTGCCGAGCACGCCGGATACCATGGCCGGACTCCTTTCAACATCGCCGGTTTGCGTGCTCCCAGGCGGCGGTCACTCATCGAGCACGGTGACGGAGAGCCGCATGCCCTCCTCGCTGACGAGGCGCATCTCGCCAGCGGCGATCGAGATCTCGTAGCCGCCCGCCTGCGCGAGCGGCAGGTTCACCTCCGAGTAGACGACGGCGTCGCCGAGGTCCGAGACGTCGCCGATCACGGTGAGGAACTCGTCGTCGAGGTCGACGTCCTCGACATGCAGCGGGAAGCGCGCCAGGGCCCAGGTGCCGTAGCCAAGCTCGACGAGCGCCCGGCGGCCCTCGATGCCCTCGAGGAACGAGACCGCGTCGCGCAGGGCGAGCGGCGTGCCACCTTCAGTCGAGGGCATGGGCAAGCTCCGCGAGCAGATCTTCGAGGCGCTCGATGCCGAGGGAGAGCCGGATGGTGCCCGGCAGGATGCCGAGGCGCTGCTGCTCGGCGCGCTCCAGCTGGCGATGCGAGGTGGTGGCGGGGTGCAGCACGATCGTCGAGACGTCGCCGAGCGACGGCGCATAGCGGATCATCTCCAGCCGCTCGATGAAGCGGGCCGCGGCCGCCTCGTCCCGGAGATCGAAGGCCAGGATGGCGGGCCCCTCGCCGGAGAGGAAGCGTGCCGCGAGCGCATGGTCGCCATGCCCGGAGAGGCTCGCGTGGTGCACCCGGAGCACTTCCTTGCGCCCGGCCAGGAACCCCGCGACGCCGCGCGCGTTGTCGACCGCGCGCTGCATGCGCACGCCGAACGTCCTGAGGCCTCTCAACGCGAGCCAGCAGGCGAACGGGTCCGGCGTCGCTCCGAACGTCACGAGCGCGGTCTGGCTCTGGCGGACGAGATCCCGCTCGCCGGTTACGACGCCGAGTGTGACGTCGCCGTGGCCCGCGAGGAACTTCGTCACCGAGTGCACGACGAGGTCGGCGCCGTGCTCGAGCGGCCTGCAAAGGTAAGGCGTCGCGAACGTGTTGTCCACGATCAGGCGTGCGCCGTGGCGGTGCGCCGCCATGGCGAGCGCCGAGAGGTCCGAGAGGCGGCCGAGCGGGTTCGATGCGCTCTCGACGAGCACGGCTCCAGCCTCTGCCGGCACGCTCTCCGGATGGTGGGCGTCGAAGCGCAGGCAGCTGACGCCCAGGGGCCGCAGGAAGCCTTCGAGCAACGCCACGGAGCCGCCGTAGATCTCGTCTGCGGCCGCGACCGCCCGCCCGTCGCGGGCGGCGACCAGCGCGGCGAGGATGGCGCCCATGCCCGACGCGGCCACGGCCCCTGCCGGCCCACCTTCGAGCGCAGCGACCGCGGCGGCGAACATGTCGGCGTTCGGCTGGCCGATGCGGGCGTACGAGTAGCCCTCCTGGACGCCGCCCGTGACGTCCGCCGCGGTGTAGAGGTCCTTGAAGGTGAAGACGGATGTCTGGTAGATCGGCGGCACGAGGGGTGACGGCGCCAGCAAAGGCTCCTCGCCCATGTGGACCGCCAGGGTGTCCGGATGCATCTCGGCACTCCTCCGATCACGAAGCTTCGACGCTCCGCGCATGGGGACGGGTCATGCGGTGAGGGCGCCGCGCGGCAGCTGCCGACAGCTTTCGCGCGCCGTGCGCGGCCCTCCTGCCGCCAGCTGCTAGTCTCCCCCTGCAGCGCCGACGCGCAGGATCAGGCCAGAGAGCAGCGCTGCGCGCGGTGCCACCGAGCCGAGGTCGATGAACTCCTCCGCGCTGTGGGCCCTGCCACCCACCGGTCCAAGTCCGTCCAGCACCGGCACGCCTGCCGCGGCGACGCGGTTGCCGTCCGACCCCCCGCCGGTGGCGACATCCTCGAGCGGCAGGCCGATCGCCTGTGCCGCCTCGCGCGCATGTCCGAGCAGCACCTCGCTCTCGGGAGTCTTCTCCATCGGCGGACCCTGGAATCCGCCACTGAGGCTGAGATGCACGCGCCCGTCCGTGCCCTGGAGGGCGGCGGCGGCCAGCATCTCCTGCGCCGGCGCCATATCCGCGCCGCGCGGCACGCGCACGTCGATGAGGCACGTCGCCTCCCCGGCCACGACATTGGGCCGGGTTCCCCCCTCGATGCGGCCGACGTTGACGTGGACGCCATCGATGCGCGAGGAGAGGTCCGCGATCGCCGCGACACGCCGCGCCAGCTCGTGGACGGCGCTGGCGCCGCGCCACGGCTCGACGCCCGCGTGGGCCTCGACGCCCCGGGCGACGACGCGGAAGCTTCCCACGGCCTTGCGCGCCGAGACGATCGCACCGCTCTCGCGGCCGGGCTCGAGCACGAGGGCTGCCTTGCGGCCGCGCGCGACGCGTGCGATCTCGTGGCGCGAACGCTCGGCGCCCGTCTCCTCGTCGCCCGTGATCAGGACGGTGAGCGGCGCACCGATCGCACCTCGCTCCTTCATGAGCCGCAGTACCCAGAGCAGGAGCGCGATGCCTCCCTTCATGTCTGCGACGCCCGGCCCGTAGGCGCGGCCGTCCGCGACCGTGAAGGGCCGCCTCTCGGCCTCGCCGTGGCCGAACACGGTGTCGGCGTGCAGGAGCAGGAGGATACCTCCTTGCCGGGGGCCGAACGCCGCCTCGAGGATGTCGCGCGCCGGTCGCCGCATCGCGGCGCCGAGCGCTGCGATGCGCGGCGCGAGAAGGTCCAGCAGCGCGCCGACGGCCGCCGGGTCGTCGCTCGGCGTGTCGATGGCCACAAGGTCACCGAGGTCACGGCAGTAGTCGTCAAGGTGCTCCGCCATGGCGCGGAGAATCTCTCGTTCCAAGCCTACCCTGTCTCCTCTCGCCACGAGGTTTCCGGAAGGCCTTTCGCGAACCGACTGCCCAATGCCTTGTGCAAGGGAGCAGAGTGCGATGGCGCACGACGAGGCGACGCAAGACAGCAAAGACGCGAGGGTGCCGCTCCCGTCGACTCCGATGCAGGACGCCCGGCACCATCTCGAGCGCCTGCGGCGCCTCTATGCCACGCTGTCCGCATGCCTTGGAGCAGTGATCGCGGCGGAGACGCGCGACGACCTCTTGCGTCGCACCTGCGAGGCGGCGGTATCGGCGGGCGGCTTTCGCTTCGCCTGGGTCGGTCTCGTCGAGCAGGAGAGCCTGCGCATCCGGCCTGGGGCCTTTTCGGGTGCGGAACTCGGCTACCTTCAGGAGCTCGACCTCTCCCTCGACGCCGGAACGCGGGGCGGGCAGGGACCGATGGGCGTCGCGCTGCGCGAGGACCGCCAGACGCATGTCGCCGACTTTCTCCACGATCCCTGGACGGCCCCCTGGCAGGGCCTTGCCACGGCGCGCGGCTACCGCTCCGCCGTGTTCTGCCCCCTGCACGTCGGCGGCCGGGTGATCGGGGGCCTCGGCATCTACGCGGCCGAGGCGTACTTCTTCCAGCCCGAGGAGCTTGTGCTGGTGCAAGAGATCGCGCGCAGCCTGGACCTCGCCCTGGATCGCCTGGACGCACGGCAGTCCGGCAAAGCGGCGCGCGACCTCAGCCTGCTTCTCGACCTCGCGGTGCAGCAGTCCCACGACGCCGTCGTCATCACGCTCTTGCCGCCGGGCGGCGGCCCGCCTGAGGCGGTGTTCGTCAATCACGCCTTCACGGAGCTCACCGGCTACAGCCTCGAAGACCTCAAGGCGGGCGCGCCCGGCATCGTGCCCTCGTCGCCCGAGGCGGTCGAAGGCATGCTGGCGGCCCTGAAGGGCCACCGGCGAAGCGGTGAGACCGTGCTGCTGCGCAAGGACGGCAGCCGCTACGACGCCGCCTGGTCGATGCAGTCCCTGCTGGGGGCCGACGGCCGGCCGCGCCACGTCGTGATCACGCAGCGGGACATCAGCGAGCACAGGCGGCAGGAGGAAGCGCTGCGCTTTCTCGCGCTCCACGATCCGCTCACGGGCCTGCCGAACCGCCTCCTGCTGCAGGACCGCCTGCAGCTGGCCCTCGCCCGCGCCCAGCGGGACGGGGATCCGTTCGCCGTCGTCATGATGGACCTCGACAACTTCAAGCTCGTCAACGACAGCCTCGGTCACGCGGACGGGGACCTCGTGCTGCAGCACCTCGCGTCGCGGCTGCGCTCCGCCCTGCGCCAGGGAGACACCTTGGCGCGCTTCGGCGGGGACGAGTTCGTGGCCGTCATCGGGCACTGCCGCACCTCGCAGGATCTCGAGCACGTGCTCTCCCGCCTCAAATCCGTCACGGACGCACCCTTCCCGCTGCACGGGCACGACTACCCCCTGGACCTCAGCCTCGGCGTCGCCGTCTTCCCTGGCGACGGGAGGGATGCCGAGACCCTCCTGCGCCGGGCCGACAGCGCGCTCTACGACGCAAAGTCCGGCGGCGGCGGCCGCTGCCGCTACTTCGACGCCGCGCGCGAGGAGGCCCAGGCAGTGCGCGCGGAGATGCGCCGGGACCTCGCCCGCGCCCTGCGCGAAGGCCAGCTGCGCCTGTACTACCAGCCGCAGGTGGACCTCAAGACCCGTCATGTGCGCGGCGTCGAAGGGCTCTTGCGCTGGATCCTTCCGAGCGGCCACATGCTGCTGCCGGACGAGTTCCTGCCGGCGGTGGACGAGTCGTCGCTCGTGCCGGAGCTCGGACGCTGGGTGTTCGAGGAGGCTCTCCGCCAGGCTGACGACTGGCAGCGCCAGGGCATCGTCCTGCGCGTCGCGGTGAACGTGCCGCCGAGCTACCTGCAGCTGCCCACCTTCGGCGTGGATGTCGAACAGGGACTCAGCCGCTACCCGCACCTCGACCGCGGGCGGATCGAACTCGAGATCACAGAGGGTTCTGGGCTGCCCGACGAGCGGCTCTGGATCCAGCGCCTGCGGGACTGCCGCGAGCTCGGCCTGCACATCGCGATCGACGACTTCGGTACGGGCTACAGCTCGTTCTCCCGCCTCATCGGACTGGAAGCGGCCCTGATCAAGATCGACCGCGGCTTCATCGCGTCGCTGCCCGACAGCCGCCCGGCCTGCAGCCTGGTCCGCGGCATGGTGTCGATCGTCCAGGCCACCGGCAGCGAGGTGCTTGCGGAGGGCGTCGAAACCCCGCAGCAGGCGGGGCTCTTGCAGGATATGGGCTGCAGTTTGGCGCAAGGGAACCTCATCAGCCCGCCGATGCCCGCCGAGCATGTGATGTCCTGGCTCGCGATGTGGTCGCGTGCGGCGGTCGGCGGCGCCTAGAGGCTTCAGGAGGCAACTGGGCGCTTCGATACAGTAAAGTGTTCTACGAGGTGACGTCCCCTGACCTCGACCGCTCGCGTGAGTGTGCGTGCAGCCCTGGCGAACCGCCAGCTTGGCCATGTCTTCGCACCCGTATGGCAGGCCCAGAGCGGTGCCCTCTTCGGCTTCGAGGCCTCGCCGCGCTTCCCCGACGGCACGACGCCGGCCGAGGCATTCGCCGTCGCGCGCGAGACGGGCGACCTCGCCGCCTTCGGGGAGCTCTCCCTGCTCTCGGCCCTGCGGGTCAGCTGGAACCTGCCCGGCAGGCTGCTGCTGCGGGTCGATCCCACGCCGGACTTCACCTGCGCCTTGCCGAACGGCGCCATGCTACGCCGCAGCGGCGCCATCGTGGCGGAACTGCAGGTCTCTGCGCACCTGCAGGCGGAAGCGCTCCGGCACACGGCCGACGCGCTGCGCCGTCAGGGGGTCTCGATCGCGCTGTCGGGGCAGGACGTCCAGGCGCTCGAAAGGGCCTTCGAGGATCTGCGGCCGGACATCGTCAAGGTAGGTCCGCAGCAGTGGAGCCAAGGCGAGGATGATGCATTGGGTCTCATCGGCATGACGCATGGCGCGCAAGCACTCGCGCTCTGCAGCGGCATCGACCGCCCGGGCCAGATCGGGCGTCTCGCAACGCTCGGCTGCGATCTCGTGGAGGGGCGCCACATCGGCCGGCCTGCGCCCGCCGATGCCTGGACTCCGGCGCGGATCGGGCTGAGCTGGCCCCCCGAGGCGTCACGTTGACACGCGGTCTCTGGCGCGGGGGAAGCCGCACGCACTTCCCCGGGCGCAACGAGTGGCGCTGGCACCTGCAGCTCCAGGCTGAGCGGCTGGCCTCGCCCCTGAGGATGGCCGCGATCGTGGCCTTTCTCGTCCTCTGGTTCGTCTTCGCCCCGCACACCCCACACCCGGGCGGTTTCCTGCTGGCCTTCCTCTTGGCGGGTCTCCTGCTCTACGCCCTCGTGGACTTCCTGGTCCTGCGCCTGCGCCCCAGTCTCGTCGCGCACTTTCCGTACGGCTCCGCCGTGCTGGACTTGCTGTTCGTCGTCGCGCTCTGTGCGACAACCGGCGGTGCAAAGAGCCCTCTTCTGCCTATTCTGTTCCTGGGCGCCGCGAGCACCGCGGTACGGCTCGGCACGTATCCCGGCCTCATCAGCAGCCTGTTCTACGCCGTGGCCGCCGCCGGGCTGGATCCCGGCCATCCGTTCCTGGCCGCGTCCCTCCTGCTGCTCGGGGTCAGCCTGACGCTCTGGGGTACCCAGATCCTCGAGGCTCGCGTCGAGCACCTGCGCGATCCCCTGACCGGAGCCTTCACGCGCGCCTACGCCCTTTTCCATCTCGAGCGCCTGCTCGAGCAGCGCAGGACGTTCTGCGTCGGCCTCGTGGACCTCGACCACTTCAAGGCGGTCAACGACAGGATCGGTCACGTCGCGGGCGACGCCGTGCTGCAGCAGTATGTGCACAGGATCCAGGCAGGCCTGCGGGCGGGGGATCTCCTCGGCCGCTTTGGCGGAGACGAGCTCCTGATCGTGTTCGAAGGCGTGACGATCGCGCAGGCGCTGCCGATCGCGGAGCGTCTGCGCCAGTCTGTGGCCGACCAGGCGATCCGCGTGCCCGATGCGCGCGAGACGGTAGCCATCACCGTCTCGATCGGTGTGATCGAAGCGTTGGCGGGCACGCGCACGCCTGACCTGCTGCGGCGGGTCGACACCTGCCTCTACAAATCCAAGCGCATGCGCAACGAGGTCTCCGCCTGCTGATCTGGCCCCTTTCGCTTGCGGCTATGCGCGACGCAGGTCACGTTGCGCATAGCCCACGCGTCGCGGACGGCGGACCAGCCTCGTGCATCGTGACTAGCTTGGGGCTTTGGACGTCCTGAGGTGCCGCAGCCGTACGAGCACATCCTGCGCTCCTTGCAGCAGCCGCTCCCGCTGTGGGAATTCGGGCAGAGCGAACCCGATCGACAGCACCCCGTGGACGTACGCGGTGGGTCCGCCAAGGCGCTGGACGAGATCCAGTAGGACCTCGTCCGGAAGGTATTCCCGTGTGACGGTGAGCATCACCGCCATGCCCGCCAGCTGATTGCGGGCCTCGCTGTCCGACGCCCCGTCCTCCATGCCGTGCATGCCATGCCTCTCGTGCACTGTCGTTATGCTGTACAGGCATTTGTTCCATGCCTTACGCGTCCTTCCTGCTGGACTGCCAGTCAGAAATGATGGTTGCAGGGAGGCCGAGACGTGCAAGACCGGCGCACACAGCTCGGGAGCCGCATCCGTCAGCTCCGGCTGGAACGCCATTTCACACAGTCCAGGCTTGCGGAGCTGGCGGAAACCGATCAGGCGCACCTGGCGCGTGTCGAACGCGGCGAGCGCTGGCCGAGCGTTCCTCTGCTGTTTCGCCTGGCCGACGCGCTCGAGACAGACGTGGCAAGACTCTTCCGCCGCGACGAAAGCGCTGAGGACATGCATGACGAGGTATGGCTGGTCCTGCGGGACGCCACGGTGGACCAGCAGGCCCTTGCCAGGGAGATGCTGCGCATCCTGCGCAGCTCCTGGCGGCTCAAGGAGGGGGATGTGGCCGGCGATCCGCCGCACGACCCGGCCTGAGCCGCACAGGCTCCGTGGTGGCGTGCAACGCGTGGCGATATGGATCTACCGCCAGGGGCGGCGGGACGCAGTGCGTCTCGCCGCCTGCCTGTCAGTAGTGACCAAGGCTCCCCCTGCTGCGCGCCAGCTCGTGCACCCGGCCATAGGCGACGTAGCCCGCAAAGGTCCAGAGCAAGGCGTTGACGACCGCCAGCAGGAGCCACATCGCTTCTCCCGGGAATCGGCTCTGGCCGATCGCAAGGTGCCTCAGCACGCCCATCTGCGGGCCCGCGGGAACGATCACGGCGATGAAGCGCAGCGGTCCCTTGAGGTCGGTGAAAGGCGTCATCACGAGGAACAGCAGCAGGAACTGCAGGAGGTTCAGGAACTGGTTCGAGCGCTTGACGAGGACCGTGACGCTCGCGACCAGGTAGCCGATGCCGATGGACACCGCGATGCCGAGGATGAACGGCACGATCTCGAGCAGCGAGAAGTCGATGCGGTGTCCCGTGAGGACGATGATCAGGAGAAGCGCCATGGCGGTCAGGAGGAGGTCGTAGAGGAGGTTCGCCAGCGAGCGCAGGGCGAAGATCGCCCGCAGCGAGAGGGGTCCGACGCAGACCTGCTCGAGCGTGCCGTTCTGCGCCTCCATGGAGATGCCCCAGCCCATGTTCCCGATCGCTCCGAGCATGAGCGTCCAGAGCGCGTAGCCGACGATGATCTCGCTCAGCCTGCTGCCGAGGATGCTGCCGCCGGCCATGTAGCTGCTGCCGAGGAAGATGCCGTAGAAGATGATCCCCGTCACGAGCGCCTCGCTCAGGAGCTCGGTGGGATAGCGCAGCATCTGCGTCAGCTCGCGGCGCAGCTCCGCCTGGAGCGCGGTCCAGATCACGGCTGCACCTCACCGTCGGCCCCGTTTCCCACGTAGTGGCGAAAGACCGTGGCAAGGTCGGCGGTGTCGCGACCTGCGCCGAGGACGCCGATCGGTTCGATGTCGCGCAGAACCGCGTAGAAGTCCCTGGGCTCGCGCAGCAGCAGGCGGAAGCTCCTGGGGGAATCGAAGAGGGCGCCGCGCCCCGTCAGCCGGGCCAGCTGCTCCTGTCCGGGCTCCCGCTCGAGCTCGAAGCGATAGCTGTCGCCGCCGAGCCGGCGCGTCACCTCCTGTGTCAGGCCGTGCAGCACGACCGCACCTTCGCGCAGCAGCACCACCTCGTCCGAGAGGTGTTCGGCGACGTCCATCTGGTGGGTGGTCAGCACGATGCCGACGCCCTCCTCGCGGGCGAGTCGCGCGACCTGCGCCTGGATGCGGTCGGCGGCGTCCAGGTCGAGGCCAAGGGTCGGTTCGTCGAGCAGGAGGATGCGGGGTTCGTGGACGAGAGCGCTGCAGATGGCGACAAGCTGCTGCATGCCCCGGCTGAGGTGCTGGACCGTCTCGCCCGCCTTGCCCTCGAGACCGCAAAGCCTCAAGAGGCGCATGCCCCGCTCGCGCGCCCTGGCCCGCGGCACGCCGCGTATGCCGGCGAAGTACTCGATGTTCTCCAGGGGCGTGAGGCGCCAGTACAGGTTGCGGCTTCCTTCGAGCACGGCACCGAGCCGCCCGATGGCGACGCGACCCGAGCCCTTGATGCTCCGTCCCTCGATGCGGACATCGCCGCCGTCCATCCGCACGAGTCCCGCGATCATCTTGATCGTCGTCGTCTTGCCTGCGCCGTTGGGGCCGAGGAAGGCGAGGATCCTGCCGGACTCGAGCGTGAAGGACACGTCCCGGACCGCAGGCACTTCACCGCCGTCCCGCTTCCTGTAGCGCTTCGCCACGTGGTCGACCTCGAGCAGCACGCCGTCGCCTCCCACCCATCCCGCCCCAGGGCCACCGCGAGTGGCCCGAAGGCCGCCCCTCCCGGTTCGGCACCTGCGCAACCGATACGCCAAGGCAGCAGCCTCCACCTCCGAAGAGCGTCCCACTCCTTGGGAGATTCCTTTGTCGGAGCAGCGGTCTCACCGCCAGGCATAGCCGCCGAACCGGGACGCGAACAGGATCAAGCGAGGAATGCCTACCCATGATCGCGAGACGGCCCGACGTGCCCCGATCCGTCCCCCGCGATGCCCCCTGTCGAGGTCTTCGTCATGGGAGAGAACCGCTGGCGCTACTTTCCCTCCTGGCCGGTAGCCGCGGCGCAGGATGAGCGCTGGTACCTCTCGAGTGGTGGACGGGCCAACACGTCCGGCGGCGATGGCCGCCTCGTGCGCGGTGCGCCTGGTCGGGAGCCGCCCGACCGCTTCGTCTACGATCCTCTCGACCCTGTGCCCACCCTCGGAGGCAGCCTGCTGATGCCCGCCAGCTACCGCCCAGGTCCCTTGGACCAGCGGCCGAACGAGGCGAGGCAGGACGTGCTCTGCTACACGAGCGAGCCCTTCGCAGAGCCTTACACGGTCATCGGGCCCGTGGCGGCAACGCTGCGAATCTCGTCGTCTGCGCCCGACACCGATGTCGTGGCGCGGCTCGTCGACGTCCACCCAGACGGCCGGGCGATGCATGTCGCCGATGGCATCGTCCGCGCCCGCTGGCGGCAGACCTACGCCGTCCCAGGTGAGATCCGCCCGCAGCCGCCCCAGTTGCTGCGGACCGGGGAGATCGCCACCTGGACGGTCGATCTCTGGGCCACGGGCATCACGTTCCTGCCGGGCCACCGCCTGCGCCTCGAGGTGACGAGCAGCTGCTTCCCGCGCTGGGATCGCAACCTCAACACCGGCCAAGACGAGTTTCTCGCGGTCTTGACGCCGCGGCAGGCAGACCAGCAGGTGTTCCACGACGAGGAGCATCCGAGCTGGATCGCGCTGCCGCACGTACCTGCCTGACCGCTCGCAAAAGGGCGCCTTCCCGTCGGGACGCATCCCTGCGCTCCTTCCTGCCGTTGGCGGCGCGCCGGCGATCGCGCCGCATCGCGGTGATGGACATCCGTGCCCTGGTGCATGCTTGCGCATGCCGGCGGGCCCTGGCTGGCGTGGCTATGCTGCCATCGCTGATGTGTGCGGCAGCCACTCCAGAAATTGCCTCTGATTCGCAAGACCTTCGTTGCGCGAGATCTTGCCCTGCTCTAAGGCCGCTCTAGCGGACGGTGGGTACGCTGCGAGCAGAACCGCGAACGTTTGCGCGAAAAGGAGGCCGATGTGCGTGAAACTCGCGATCTTGGGCGTTGCCGGGGTCGCCCTGCTCATCTGGCCGGGGACGGCGGCACCGTCCTCACCGCTGCGTAGCGCCCCGCAGGTCGCCGCCGCCGGCAGCGGCAAGGCCGCATCCTCCGCAACCGCGAAGCCGGGCGGCTACGCCGTCGCGTCGGCAAGCGTATCCTCCAACTGGTCCGGCTACGTCGACGGTTCCGGGCCGTATGCCGGCGTCTCCGGCGCGTGGACGGTGCCAAGCCTGACGCAGCAACAGGGTGGCGTCGTGGCCGAATGGGTCGGCATCGGCGGCACGGGCAGGAACCCGGATCTTCTTCAGGCCGGTGTGATCGAGGAGTGGTCGGACGGTCAGCCCGTGGCGACCGCTTTCACGGAGAGCCTGCCCGCCTCCGCGAAGATGGGGCAGACAGTGGCGATCGGCGCCCCGGTGACGGCCAGTGTCACTCCGTCCGGCACGGGCGGGTGGACGCTCAGCGTGCGCAGCGGCTCCACCGTCCTGGCGACGCAGACGGTGACGCTCTCTCAGACCGATGCGCAGCTGGTGGAGCAGTCGGCTGAGTGGATCACCGAGGCGCCGAGCACCGGGGGCGGCCGCATCGAGCCCCTCGCCTCGTTCTCGCCGGTGACCTTCCAGGCGGCGAGCGTCGAGACGGCGGGCGGACAGACGGAAAGCCTTGCGACCGCAGCCACCCCCACCCCGTTCGTGCTCGCAAGCATGGATGGACTCCAGGCACAGCCGGGCGCCATCGGCTCGGACGGTGAGAGCTTCACCGTGACGGAGTCGGCGGAAGAGGCGCAGTCTCCCTACGTGAGCGTCTACCCGTACGGCAGTCACGCCTATCGAGGATTCGGTGGCGGGTTCGGCGGCTATGGCAGGTTCAGCGGCTATGGCGGGTACGGTGGATACGGCGGGTACGGATACCGCAGCGCCTGGGGCTGGTAAGCGCGGGTTGAAGGCAGGAGCGGGGCGGCACGCAACCGCCCCGCTCCTGGTGCTAGACGCTCTGCGGCGCTGGCGGCGGGTCCGCGAGTGGCCAGCGCACGGTGACGGTGGTCCCCTTCCCAATCTCCGTCTCCATGGCCACCGTTCCGCCGCGCGACTCGACGAGCACGCGGGCCAGCGCGAGGCCCAGGCCGAGCCCCCCGTGGCGATCGCCCCGGTAGAAGCGCTCGAAGGCGTGCTCCGCTACCTCCGGCGGCATGCCGCTCCCCTTGTCGCGCACCCAGGCTACGGCGACACCCGCGTCCTGGCGCCAGCCGAGGTCGATCTCGGTGCTAGGCGGGTTGTGACGCTCGGCGTTGTCGACAAGGAGTTCGAGCACCTGGCGCACCTCGGCGGCCGGAGCGGTCACCCATGTATCCTCCGGCCCGTCCGTGCGCGCATGGCCGCGGGCAGCGCGGCGCACGGCCAGGGCGAGCTGCGAAAGCGGTTCGCCCTCCTGCGTGTCGAGGTCCCGGATGCGGGTTGCAAGGCGGGTGGCCTCGCGCTGCGAGAGCGACGCCGCCTCTTGAGCTTCGGAACTCTTCAGGCGGCCGCTCGAGAGCAGTTCGAGCGTGCCGAGCACCGTCGACAGGGGCGTGCGCAGGTCGTGGAGCGTCATCTCGCGCAAGGCGCGCTCGCGCTGTTCGGACGCCTCGAGGGCGCTGAACATCTGGCCGAGCCGCGACCGCATCTGCTGCAGGGCCTCCTCGAGGTCGTGGATTTCGCGCACGCCGCGGTGCCTCGGCAGGCGCGTCTCGAGGTCGCCCGTCTCGCTGATGCGCCCGGCTTCCGATGACAGCGCAGAGAGCGGCGCTGTAAGTCCGCGGGCGAGCCTCTGCGCGACGAGTGCCGACAGCACTATGGCTGCGAGCGTCACAATGGCGAGAACTCCCTCGAGCACCCGCACCGGGCGGTTGACGCTTCCGAGGCTGACCTGTTCGAGGAAGAAGCCCCCGGCCACCGGCACGACGTCGAGCATGCGGCCGTCATGGCGGCTCATGCCGAGCGGCGGCGCGCTTTCGGGCGTCGTGCCGGCGGTGAACACGCGTCGGCCGTCCGCTCCGTAGACGGCGAGCGATTCGCCGAGAGGCAAACGAGCCGGCAACGTGCCGGTATGT
>DAIBJA010000045.1 GCA_027420455.1 Clostridia bacterium
CCGTGGGACCCGTCAGGACAAGCATTCCGGTGACCATCCTGGCCGTGGGCAATCCGAAGCGGCTGGCGCAGAGCCTGGGCGGACCGACGGGTGAGATCAGGCTGCTGTCGCTCTACGGCATCCGCATCCGTCTGACGACCAGGCCATCGGTGGTGGTTCCGGCCTACCACGCGCCTCAGCTTGGAGGAGAGTAAGCACCGTGTGGTACTTCGCGATCGCCCTCGTGTTCGGCATCCTGCTTGGCGCCCTGGCGCCGCTCAGCATCCCCTTGATCTGGGCCCGCTACCTCTCGGTGGTGCTCCTGGCCGCACTCGACGCGGCCCTCGGAGGTCTGCGCGCGGGCATCGAGGGCAAGTTCGATTTCGCGGTCTTCTCGTCCGGGTTCATCGTCAACGGCATCATGGCGGCTGGGCTCACCTACGTGGGGGACCGCCTCGGCGTCGAGCTCTACTACGCCGCTCTGTTCGCGTTCGGCTACCGCATCTTCCTCAACCTCGGCGTCATTCGGCGAGAACTTTTGACCGACTGGCGCAAGCGGCGCCTGGAGCGGCAGGGAAAGACGCAAGCCTAGCGAAACGGGTATCGACAGCAAGTCCCGTTGGTGGGGGCCGCAGGGAGGTTCATCGATGCTTGAACTGGACGCAAGCCTCGACCAGTTTGCCGTGATCAAAGTGGTCGGCGTCGGCGGCGGCGGCAACAACGCCGTGAATCGCATGATCGATGCAGGCTTGCGCGGTGTGGACTTTATCGCCGTGAATACGGATGCGCAAGCCCTGGCCGGGTCGAAGGCCCGCCAGCGCATACAGATCGGAGAGAAGCTGACCAAGGGACTCGGTGCGGGAGCGGACCCCTCCGTTGGACAGAAGGCCGCGGAGGAGAGCCGCGAGCAGCTACTGGCCGCTCTGCGCGGCGCCGATATGATCTTCATCACGGCGGGCATGGGCGGAGGCACCGGTACCGGCGCCGCCCCGATCGTCGCCGAGGTCGCCAAGGAGGCCGGCGCCCTGACGGTCGGCGTGGTCACGAAACCCTTCACCTTCGAGGGAGCCAAGCGCCAGTCCTACGCGCAGTCGGGGACGGAAGAGCTGCGCTCGAAGGTCGACACCCTGATCACCATCCCGAACGACCGCCTCTTGCAGGTCGTCGACAAGAAGACGAGCGTGATCGAGGCCTTCCGCATGGCGGACGACGTTCTGCGCCAAGGCGTGCAGGGCATCTCGGACCTCATCATGGTGCCCGGCCTCATCAACCTCGACTTTGCCGACGTGCGCACGGTGATGTCGGAAACCGGCTCTGCCTTGATGGGCATCGGCGTGTCCGGCGGCGAGACGCGGGCGCAGGAGGCGGCCATGGCCGCCATCTCGAGCCCCTTGCTCGAGACCTCGATCGAGGGGGCGCGCGGCGTTCTGCTCAACATCACGGGAGGGCCGGAACTGACGCTCTTCGAGGTGAACGACGCGGCGGCCGTGATCATGCAGGCTGTCGATCCCGAGGCCAACATCATCTTCGGCGCCGTGATCGACGAGGCGATGGGCGACCGCGTGCGCGTCACGGTGATCGCGACCGGCTTCCCTGGCCAGGAGCGGCCACAGGCCGCGCGCGCCCGCCGGGAGGCGGCGCCTTCGGCCCGTCCGGGCGAAGTGGAACTGAGATCCTTCACGCCGAACGACCTCGACATACCGGAGTTCCTGAGGCGCAACAGGTAGATAAGGTCGGTTCTGGTCAGCCCGGGTCCCCCTCGTGGGGGATCCGGGCTTTTTGTCGTCCAAGCGGTCGGATGCGGTGCGCCAGGGTACAGCAAGAACTGCCAGCCATGCCTTGTAGCATAGGACGGGCCAGAGCTTCGTAGCCATGGCATGGGAGGAGAGCGCATGGTCAACCTCGACCAGCTCCTGGCCATCAACGTGGTCGCGGACGGCCTCCTGCTGGCAGCGCTCGTCCGCCTGCGCGGCGACCGCGCCAGTTTGCGCATTCTCCTTGGTGCTTCGGCCGGGGCGATCTGGGCGACCGCGTCGGTGCTGCCGGGCCTGAGGGAACTGGGCGGACTTGTCCAGGACCTCGCCGCCGGCATCCTGATGGTCGCGATCGCGCGGCCGCATCGCGGCTGGCGGAGTGCCCTCCAGGACCTCCTGCTGCTGCTGCTCCTGGCGGCGGCCCTGGCGGGACTCACCTTGCTGGCGCAGGGGCTCGCGCAGGGTGCCTTCGCGGGTAGCCCCTGGCCCGCCTTCGCTGTCGGCGCGGCGCTCTTCTGGGCCGCGGTGGAAGGAGCCTATCGCTGGCGGCACCTGGCGGCGCCGCGCCGTGAGATCCGGCCGCTCGAGGTGCGCTGGCAGGGCAGGCGGGGGCTCCTCTGGGCCCTCGTCGACACCGGGTGCGAGGCGCGGGATCCCCTGAGCGGCCTACCGGTCGTGGTGGCGGAGCGGTCGGCGCTCCGGCGCCTCCTGCCCCATCGCCTCTACGAGGCGCTCGGGAGGCCGGCTCTTGCGGCCAGTGCCGATGTCGCGGCGGCGGCCCAGGGCGACGACCGCATCGAGCGCAGCCTCAGGCTCCTGCAGCTGAGGACCGTGGGCGAGGCCGAGTGGCTCTTCGGCCTTCGTGCCGTGGGCCGGATCCTGGGCGGCAAGGAGCAGCCGATCGTGCTCTGTCTCACGCCGCGCCGCCTCTCGCAGGAGGGGACGTTCGCGGCGCTCGTTGGACCGCAAATGTGCCGCATGGGGGAGGGAACGGGCTCATGAGCGCAGCGGCCGTCCATCTGTTCACCGCCTTGCGCAGCCTGCGCCAGCGTCTCGACGAGTCTGGGGACGCAGGGCACGTCTACTATGTGGGTTCGAGCGAGACCCTGCCCCCGCCGCTTTCGGCGGCCGAGGAGAGTTCCTTGCTCGCGGATCTGCCGACCGGCGACGCGCGCGTGCGCAGCGTCCTCATCGAGCGCAACCTGCGCCTTGTCGTCTACATCGCGCGCAAGTTCGAGAACACCGGCATTCATATCGAGGACCTCATCTCGATCGGCACGATCGGCCTGATCAAGGCGGTCAACACGTTCGACCCCTCGAAGCGCATCAAGCTCGCGACCTACGCCTCGAAATGCATCGAGAACGAGATCCTGATGTTCTTGCGCCGCAACCAGAAGGTGCGGGCGGAGGTCTCGTTCGACGAGCCGCTCAACGTGGACTGGGACGGCAACGAGCTTCTGCTCAGCGACGTGCTCGGCACCGAGGGCGACCTCGTTTGCCGCCCGCTCGAGGAGGAGGTCGACCGCGTCCTCCTGCACCGCGCGATGGATCTTCTGGCGGGGCGCGAGCGCCGCATCATGGAGCTGCGCTTCGGGCTGCTCGACGGACGCGAGCGCACCCAGAAGGAGGTCGCGGACCTCCTGGGGATCTCCCAGAGCTACATCTCGCGTCTCGAGAAGCGGATCCTGCGCCGGCTGCGCAAGGAGATCCGCAACATGGAGTAGTCCCGCCGCATACGCCCTCGCGCCTTCGGCCAGAATGTCTGGCGAAGGGGACGTGGGATGCTCGTCAACAAGGTCGAGATCTGCGGCGTCAACACGGCGAAGCTGCCGGTGCTGACCAATGTCCGTATGCGAGAGTTGTTCGCTGCGATGCAGTCAGGCAGGAAGAGCGCGCGCGAGGAGCTCGTCAACGGCAACCTGCGGCTCGTCCTCTCCGTCATCCAGCGGTTCAACAACCGCGGCGAATATGTGGACGACCTGTTCCAGGTGGGCTGCATCGGGCTCATCAAGGCGATCGAC
>DAIBJA010000050.1 GCA_027420455.1 Clostridia bacterium
CCCTCTGGCTCGTCCACGACGCCGGCGCGTACGAAGAGGCCGAGCGAGACGCCCTGCAGCCAGGGCGCCTCCTCGACCAGCAAGCGGAGACCCGACGGCAGCCGCTCGGCCTCAAGCAATCGTCCTGTGCCTGCTCATACCCCCTTGTTCGCCTGCCGGCGCCTGGCGTCCTGCTGTCTTGAGCAGCTCCTGCACCCCGACCACTTGGTAGCCGCGCGCCTTGAGTTCCTTGAGGAGTCCCGGCAGGGCCGCCGCCGTACGGTCGGTGGGGTGCATGAGCACGATCGCGCCGGGCTTGAGGCGTGCGAGCACGCGGGACTTGATGATGTCGGGCGTATGCCAGGTCCGCCAGTCGATGGTGTCGATGCTCCACATCACGACCCGCACGCCCTTCTGGTTGGCCGCCTCGAACACGGCGGGGCTGAGCTCGCCGTAGGCGGGCGCGTAGAGCGTCGGGTGCACGCCGGTCGCCTGGGCGATCTTCTCGTCCGCCACCGCGATCTCCCGCACGTTGTCCGCGACGCCCAGGCTCCCGACGTGACGGTGGGCGTCACCATGGCTGCCGATCTCCATGCCTTCCTGTCGCAGCACGCGCGCGAGATCGGGGTGCTTCTCCGCCCACTGTCCGCCCAGGAAGAAGGTGGCGTGCGCGCCTTGGGCCTTGAGGGCCGCCACGATCGGCTGCACGTATTCGCTGCCCCATACGACGTTGACGGTCAGCGCGATGACGGGACGTGTCGTCGGCACTTGCCGCAGTTCCGGAAGATGTGCGGCCTGAAGCCAGAGGTGCGCAAGCAGCGCCAGCATCGTCCATCCCTCCCGGCGTAGCTTGCCCAATGGCCCGCGCCGCAAGGGAAAGCCGCCGTCCACGCAAGGACGGCGGCTTTCGGGACACCTCGGGTCACGCGCTGCGCGAGACCTCCTGGCGGCGCGGCACCTCCTGGCTGCCGGCGACGCCGAAGTACAGGAGCAGCATGCCGATGATCTGTCCCGGGAAGAAGAGCAGGCCGGAACCGAGACCCGCGCTCGTGTCGGCGACGACGAACACGATGCCGCCGAGCGCGATCAGGAGGTTGTAGGACTGCCGCGAGCGCCACCAGGAATAGAGCGCGCCGAGGATCAGCGCCGCTCCCCCCAGGGTGCCGAGCACAATGTAGGCGGTCACCACGAGCGCTGACGGTGCCACGTTCGAGACTCTGGCGGACGCCTGGAGGACGTTCGAGAGGTAGCCCGCGTGGAGCGGCGTCGCGATGGCGCCGATGAGGCCGACCAGGGCGAACAGCCAGATGGCCCCAAGGAACCAGTGGCCGAAGCGGCGCCAGATCAGGTAGATCGTACCCGCGCCCATGAACCCCGGAACGGCGGCCGAGAGCGCGATGTAGCTGCGGTAGTCCCAACCGGCGAACCCACCCTGCGCGAAGCCGATCAGCTGCGTCAGCGCGGCCAGTGTGGCGAGCGCGAACGACACCGTCCACCACAGCGCGTACGGCCGATGCTTCGCCACGTACTTGCGGCCAAGCTGGCTTGCCAGGATTGCACCCACGACCACCGTCGCAATCGCCGCAACCCACAGAAACGCTGTCATCCGTCTCCCTCCCTCGGTTGGCGGCTCAGCGCGTCAGAAGCGCCTTGTGCGACAGGTTGAGCCGCCCCATGTGGTCGATCTCGACGACCTTGACGTCGAGTTCGTCACCGACCTGCACCACATCCTCCACCTTGCCGACGCGGTCCAGGGCCAGCTGGGAGATGTGCACGAGACCCTCCTTGCCCGGCAGGATCTCGACAAAGGCGCCGAAGTTCATCAGGCGCGTCACGCGGCCGTGGTAGACTTCGCCCACCTCCGGCTCCTTGACGATCGCCTGGATGCGGTTGATGGCCTGCTGGGCCATGTCGGCGTTGACGGCCGCGATGTAGATCGTGCCGTCGTCGTGGATGTCGATCTCCACCTTCTTCTGGCCGATCTTCGTCTCGTCGATGATCTTGTTGATCATCTTGCCGCCTGGTCCGATCACTTCGCGGATCTTGTCCGGGTTGATGTGCAGCACCGTGATGCGCGGCGCATGCGGCGACATCTCAGTGCGCGGCTCCTTGATCACCTCGAGCATCTTGCCGAGGATGAAGAGGCGGCCCTTGCGCGCCTGCTCGAGGGCCCGCTCGAGGATGGCCCAGTCAAGGCCGGCGATCTTGATGTCCATCTGGATGGCGTTGATGCCGTCGGCCGTGCCCGCAACCTTGAAGTCCATGTCGCCGAGTTCGTCCTCGAGCCCCTGGATGTCCGTCAGAACCGCGACCTCGTCGCCTTCCTTGACGAGTCCCATCGCGACGCCGGCGACCGGGGCCTCGATCGGCACCCCTGCGTCCATCAGGGAGAGGGTCGAGCCGCACACGGAGGCCATCGAGGTGGAGCCGTTCGACTCGAGCACCTCGGAGACGAGGCGGATCGTATAGGGGAACTGCTCCTCCGGCGGGATCATGGGCAGAAGCGAGCGCTCCGCCAGTGCGCCGTGGCCGATGGAACGGCGGCTTGGCGCGCGCAGCGGCCTCGTCTCGCCCGTGGAGAACGGCGGGAAGTTGTAATGGTGGATGTAGCGCTTGGACTCGTCCGAGCCGATGTCGTCGAGGCGCTGCATGTCCGAGATGGCGCCCAGCGTGCAGGTCGTCATAACCTGCGTCTGGCCGCGGGTGAACAGGCCCGAGCCGTGCGTGCGCGGCAGCACCGAGACCTCGACCGAGATCGGCCGGATCTCATCGAGCTTGCGCCCGTCGGCGCGCACGCCCTCGCGCAGGATGAGCCGCCGCATGACGGCCTTGCGCGCCGCCTTGAGGGCGTCCTGCACCTCGAGGCCACGTTCCGGGAAGCGCTCGGCCATGGCCGCCGTCACTTCCGACTCCAGCACGGCCGTGTCCGCCTCGCGCTGAAGCTTGTCCGCGTTGCGCATGGCACCTTCGAGCCGGCCGGCCAGTACCTCCTCGACCGCGGCGCGGATTTCCGTCGAGGGCGGCACGATCGGGAAGTCCCCCTTCTCGCGTCCCGCCTTCTCGCGCAGTTCCTCCTGCAACCCGATCACGATCTGGTTCTGCTCGAAGCCGAAGCGGATCGCCTGCAGGACTTCCTGCTCGGTGACCCGGTGCGCGCCCGCCTCGATCATCACGACGGCGTCCTGCTTGCTCGCGACGGCCAAATGCATGCGGCTCTGGTCGTCCTCGTCCAGGGTCGGATTGAGCACGTACTCGCCGTTCAAGAACCCGACGACGGCGCCGGAAACCGGGCCGTCAAACGGAATGTCGGAGATGTGCAGGGCGGCCGACGCCCCGATCATGCCGGCGATCTCAACCGGGCAGTCGTGCTCGACCGACATCACTGTGATGATCACCTGGACGTCGTTGTGGAAGCCCTTGGGGAAGAGCGGACGCAGGGCGCGGTCGGTAAGGCGCGCCGAGAGGATGCCCTTCTCGCTCGAACGTCCCTCGCGCTTAATGTAGCCGCCCGGGATGCGCCCGACCGCGTAGAGCCGCTCCTCGTAGTCGATGGTCAGGGGGAAGAAGTCGATCCCCTCGCGCGGCGCCCGCGACGCCACGGCCGTCGCCAGAACGACCGTGTCGCCGTAGCTCACCAGCACCGCCCCGTTCGCCTGCTTGGCGAGCCGGCCCGTTTCCAGCACGAGCCTCCGCCCACCCCAATCTTTCTCGACGCGCACTACCGCCAAGGCAGCGCCCTCCTTTTCC
>DAIBJA010000051.1 GCA_027420455.1 Clostridia bacterium
GACCCGGCGCGCCAGACCGACGTGTCTCGACCAGGCGGCGTGCCAAATGGCCGCGCCGCGCTGAAGAAAGAGGTGAAACTGCATGGACCAGTTCGATTTCCTGCGGGGAGTCAACGCGGGGGACAGGCACTTGGAGCAGGCCATGATGGACGCCCAAAGAGACAGGCAGTACGAGCAGCAGGAGGAAGATCGCGCGTCGAGGCGCGGGCCCGGCCGGGTGTGGGAGTTTTTGAGGAGGCTTCTCAGTCTGTAGCTCGTTGCATGGCCATAGGCTGCCGCGCCCTTGGACTCCAATGGAATCCACAAGCCAGCGCGATACAGCGGTCCTGCCTGAGCCCGTTAGGCGGCGACGAGTCGCCCACGCGCAAGATTCATTCCTTCGGGTGATGTCGATTCGTAGTTCCAGGTGATACCATCGACCCCTGCGTTGCGGTCCAATCTGAGGCGTAGAGGTGGCTTCCGGATCCGACGCCCAAGCGGTGTCGCGGTTCGGAAGGCTGGCATGCACGCGTTTCGGCATGCGGTGGGATCCGCGGATGTTTGAGTGCATGGCGAGTCTTTCGGCGCCGCGACCACTGGGGGAACTGGCTGGAGCGTTGGGGGCGACGGGAGCGACATGTCGCCGCAACTGCGAGAGGGGGAGTGTCCTGATGAAACGCATTCTGGTCGGGGTCCTTGGGGTCGCGCTGCTCGCCGCGACCGCCGGGCAGGCCGTGGCGAGCGGACAAGGCGCATACGAGACGCGCGCGGCCTTCGTCGAGCACCTGGACATCGCGCTCGGCATCGCTCCGGTGCATCCGGCCCAAGGCGAGTTCAAGGACGTGCCCGCTTCGAGTCCGTACTATGGCTACATCGAGGCCGCCTACCAGAAAGGGTTCATTTCCGGTCTCGCTCCCGGGCGATTCGGCCCTGCTCAGCCCCTGACCCGGGCTCAGGCCGCTAAGATCCTGGTGGCCGCCTATGGCGCATCCGCGGCGGCGCAGGCGATCACGTCGACCAGCTTCCAGGACAACGCCGAGATCCCGGCGGCACTGGTCGGGTACGTGGGCGAGGCGGCCTCGCTCGGCTTGATGGAGGGCGTGACCACGTCCACGTTCGCTCCCAAGGCCTATCTCACCGCCGGACAGATGACGGATCTCCTCAAGCACCTCGTCGCCGCAAGGTCGGCTCCACAGAGGGATATGCTGAAGCTTCTGTCACCGGTCAACGCGAGCTTCTCGGAGGATAACGGCAAGACCGGCATCACGTTCTCCGTCGAGGCGGTCAACGCGGCGGGAGCTAGCGTGGCGCTGCCGGCGAGCTACGCGCAGACGGGCCTGGTTGTGACGGTCTGGAACAGCGAGGGACAGATCGCCCCGAGCATAAAGGTGGATGGGCAGTACCAGGGCCCCGCCGGCTACGACGATCTGGGCGCCGCCAGCGGCAGCTTCACCATCACCGACGATCAGAGCGGACCCGACGCGGGCGGCTACACCGTTCAGGTTTCGGATCCCACGGGCGCCTTCGCACCGAGCGCCAAGGCCACCTTCACAGAGACGGCCGGCGCTCTGAACGTCGTTTCGGCGACCGATCCCGCCATCCTGTACAGCGCCGTGCTGCCAGCGGCCATCAACCTCGAGAACGGCGTCGCTCCCCTGTCAAGTCCGAGCCGCAGCGTCACGGCGCAGCTGACGGACGTCTATGGCAACCCGATCGCCCAGGCTGGCGTATCGATCTACTTCGACGCGAGCGATGGCTGCAGCGACGCGACGCCGACCTTGTCCGGACAGGGCGGCGTGCTGACCCAGGGCAGTTATCAGAGCGCGCAGGGCCCCGTGCTGGAAATGACGAGCGATGCGAAGGGGCAGGCCACGGCCACCGTCACTGCGCCAGCTCAGGTGGGCTACTACTGCCTCGATCTCTGGTCGCCGTCGACGCCGGACACGGACGGGTCGCAGGCGAACCACGGGAAGTCCGAGGTGGGCTTCACCGTCGCGCCGTCCCTGACGACGCAGATCAGCGCGAACTTCTCGGACGGCAGCCAGCAGAGCCCGGACTACCAGAGCCAGACGCAGGCGGTTTCGGGTGACCAGGTCGGCATGACGATCAGCGCCACGGACCAAAGCGGCAACCCGTCGCAGGGTGGCGACATCGTGCAGGTCACGTTCTCGAACCCGCAGGAAATGGATTACGTAGGACCGACGGGTTCGAGCTATCCTGACTGGCTGACGATCAACGCGGACGGCTCCTGGGACGTCTACCTCGGATCCAGCGGCACGCGCGTGATCCCGGCCTCCTACTTCGAGATCACGACGGGCGGGACGGTCACCGCCAGCCTGAAGGACATCTCCATCGGCCAGTCCGTCACCACGACGGCCCAGATCGACGTCCAGCCGGGTCCCGTCGCCGGCTTCGACTTCCGTGATCAGAAGGGCGTCAACGCGTGGAACGGCTATGCGATCCCGGCCAACGTGCCGGTCGCGTTCACCCTCTCCCCGATCGACTACTATCTCGACTGGACGACGGCGGACCAGAACTACATCGTCAGCTTCAACTACCCCGTCGGGCAGTTCAGGACGTCCCCGCAAGGGCCATCCGTCGGTCAGGTGACGGTGCAGGCGGGCTCGAGCGGCACCCCGATCTACTTCGAGAGCCCGAACCCCATCACCACCTACAACCTCGGCTGGAATGCCTGGGTTGCCTACCCGAGCGCAAGCAGCCTCAGCCTCGAGAACGGGCAGTCGATCACGTTCACGGGTGACAGCTGGCAGGGCAGCAATCCGGCCGCGCCCAGCTGGACCTTCCAGGGAGCGCACCAGGGTATGCTCTCGGCCGCTACGGACCAGGGACTGCAGGTTACGTACACGGCGCCCGCGACAGGGCAGGGGACGGACGAGATCACGTATACCGATCCGGCTGGCGATACGCTGAGTTTCATCGTGTCGTACTGAGCGGCGCATAGAGGGCGAAAACCTGAAGCACGGCTCCGCCGCAAGGTGGCGGCCGTGCTTCCTTATGACCTGCGGGGTTCGAGATGCTTGCTTGAATGGCGAACTTGGATGCCTTTTTCGGGTGGGGCCCTGTGAATTTCAGCGTGGCGGCGCCGGTCAACCCCCAGCGGCTCGCACCTTGGTTGCAGGTATTCCACGGCTCCACTGGGAATGAGGGACAGTGGAACCCCGTGGGGAGACGTTGGCTCGGTCACTTGGGCCCACGCGACGGGGGTGGGGTGCCTTTGTGGCGGCCCCGGCTTCCGCTTTCGGCTTATCCGGACCCATGCGATGTGAGGTAAGACGTACATGCGACGAATGCGGCCCGGCCCCCAAGCGATCGGACAGGAGCTCGCGGCGGCGCCGGTGGATGGAGGCGGGTCCGTCGTTGCGCCCGCCGGGACCGTGATCACCGCGGAGTGGCTCGAGCGCCTGCGCGCCAGCGGGGTCGAGATCATTCATGTCACGGATCCCGCGTTTGACGACATGGCGTACGAACTGGCCGTTTCCCCTGAAACGCTGGAAATGGCGAGCAAGCTGTTTCAGGAGACGCGGTCGTCCATCGCGAAGGACGCGAGCGCGGCGCTCGATTACCGGTCGTTCGCGAGACTCGTCCGGTCTATCGAGCGCGATGTCGACGACATCTCGCTGGACCAGGCCTTGATGCTCTATCCCGAGAACGAGGCGCAGCGGGATCTCATCCATGCGCTCAACCGCGCGAGTCTGGTCGTTCGCATGGCCATGGCGGTGGACATGCGGCGGTACCGCTTCGACCTCGGCCTCGCGGGCCTGATCGCGGATGTGGGCATGTGGTTTGTGCCGAGCGAGATCCTCGAGAAGCAGAAAAATCTCGACATCACGGAACGGGCGGCGGTCGAGGAGCACGTGCAGAACACGCTCCGCCTGCTTTCGTCGCAAGACGGCTGGAGCGCAATGACCCGCATCGCCGTCACGCAGCACCACGAGCGCATCGACGGGAGCGGCTACCCGCGGGGGCTCAAGGGAAGCGAGATCCATCGCAACGGCCAGATCCTGGCCGTCTGCGACGTGTACACCGCTGTGACGCTGACGCGCCCCGGCCGCCGGCTCTATTCGCCTGCGGAGGCGCTCGAGCTGATCGTGGGTGGCGCGGACACGCTCTTCGACTTCGACCTCGTGTCGATGTTCCACCGCCTGGTGCCCCCGTACCCGATCGGCACGGAAGTGGAACTGTCGAGCGGCGAGCAGGCGGTTGTCAAGGAGGTCCGCGGGCCAATCAAGTCGCGTCCGATCGTTCGCGTCTTCACCGATGCCCAGGGCAAGCGTCTCCCGGCGTGCTACGAGATCGATCTTTCGGAAAGGCGGCACCAGCACCTGACCATCGTGGGCGCGGTGGGGTAGCCGGTCTGGAGCCGGGTGGGCGCGAAACGGGCGGGTTCTCTGGGCCGGGCCGCCCACCACGGTGGCTGCGGCCATAGAGTCGGGCGGGGAGAATCTGCCGCGGGGCAGCAATCCTCCGCCCTCGACATGCCCTGACCCCGAGCGTCGTCGCCGCTCGGGGCATACGTTCACGGCCTTCCCTGCAGGCGATCGCCTGGGGCCGACGAACGGAACTAGCAGACCCGCGCAGGGGAGGGAGCACCCGATGCGGTCTTGGCCGCTGATCGCCTTGGCGGTCGCATCCAGCCTTGCGCTCTCGGCTTGCGGGGCAGGCCCCAGGCCCGCGGCGCCTTTGAAGGCGCCCGCCCTGGTTTCGCGCGTTCGGGTGAAGCTTGCCGACACGCTGTTCGTCGCCGCTCCCAGCGCGATCCAGTTCACCTCGAGCCAAGTCGGCTATGTGCTGCGGCCCACCTCGGACTACAGCGTAGGCGGCGGGGTTCTGCTGAGGACGGATGACGGCGGAGGGACCTGGCGGTCCATCGCGCTTCCCAAGGGCTTCATGTTCCAGGGCATGCGCTTTTTCACCCCCCAGGACGGCGTCCTGTTCGGTCAGGACACTGCCTGCGGCCTGGTGCAGCCGAATTGCCTCGGGGTCGTCTTCTGGACCGGCGACGGTGGCGCGACATTCCGTGAGGTGCTGCGCACGCCGGATGCGCTCTTCGGCGCAAGCGCCGCCTGGAGCGGCAGCGGCGGCTGGCTCAGCGCCTCGAACGTCTGCGCGGGCACCTGCGCGACCGAGACCACCCTTTACGGCACATCGGACGGCGGGCTGCACTGGTCCGCCCTTGACAAGACTTCGGCGCCTGGCTTCGCGGTGCTCTCCACCGGCGACGGGCAAACGGGTTACGGGCTCCAGGGCGGCCACGTCGTCAAGACGACCGATGGGGGCCATTCCTTCTCGCCCGTCGCCAGCCTGCCGAGCGACCATGCTGGGCCGATCAGCGCCGTCTCAGGGTCCCTGCAGCAAATTCCCGGCGGACCCACCTATGTCACGGCCTGCGACGGCGGCGCCGCGAACGGCGGTTGCATGAACTACGTCTATCGCTCCGAGACCGGTGCCTCGCCCTTCAGCACGGTCTGGTCGCGCTACTGCACCGATCAGACCGCCGTGCACATGCTGAGCGCGAATTCGGGCGTCCTTGTCCTGATGGGCACGACCGCCTGCGGTCCAGGCGGCGGATTGGGCATCGCGTCGAACATCGTCCTCGCCACCGGCGATGGCTTCCGCACGACGCACCTCGCCTACCGCTTCCCGGGCAGCGTGGACGCGGTGCAGTTCATGAACGCAGACGACGGCTGGGCGGTCGGCACCGGCGCCCAGTGCTACGAGTCCGTGTGCCCCATGCTGGTCTACCGGACGACGGATGGCGGACTCGACTGGGCGCCGACCGCTCGGCCGCAGGGGCCGCTCGAAACGATCGCCCGCGCTCCTGGCGGGCCCTATTTCGGCGTCGGCACGGCGCTGGATCCCTGGGCGCTGCTCGCGAGTCCGACAGGACGCAGCTGGCACAAGGTCGGGGAAATCCCGAAGCTTTCGGACGGCGTGGTATCGGCGGGGCAACTCCAGTTCGCCTCCGCCCGTCAGGGCTACCTCCTCCTGCCGAACGGCTACGGCCTGTACAGGACCCAAAACGGCGGGAGAAGCTGGTCTGCGGTCGCAGGGCCGCAGGACGGTGCAGTCGTCGCGATGTCCTTCCTGCGGCCGAACCTCGGCTACCTGCTCACGCAGAATGGCACGGGCTGTCCCATCGCGACGCCATGCCGCGACGCGGTGTTCGTGACACGGGACGGCGGGCGCCGGTTCACTGAAGTCACACGGCTGCCGAAGGACGTCTTCTTCTCGTCGCTCGCATTTGTCAGCCCTGACGTCGGCTACGCGTTCGGGCTCTGTCCCGTCGGGAGGAAGTGTGGGCCGAGGACGCCGCTCTGGCAGACGGCGGACGGTGGTGCCCACTGGCGCAAGCTGCAGCTCAGACTGCCGCAGACCGGGTTCGGCGGCTACATCTATCCGGCGCCGGGCGGGTACGCCGTCGCGATCTTCGGTGATGGCTTCGCCGTCCTGGTTCCGGGAGCCGGGTGGCGGTCCGTCGAGGTCGAGTCCTCGTCGCCGGGCGCGACGCCACCGCTTGGCACCCCGGGGATCGGGGGCGTGGTGCCCGGGCGCAGCCGGGCGCTCGTCTCCCTCTCGGGCGTCGGCGTCTTAGAGGCCAGCTACGCGGGAGCGGCATGGACGAGGCCCTGAAGTCGGGCAGGAGGCGGCTCAACAGACCCGAAACCGCGTCTTGGGGGGAGACCATTTGCTCTTCGTCGCGTTCCTCTTGGTCCTCGCAGTCGCGGCCGCCGTGACCCTGTCGGTGCGAACCGAACGCATGCGCGAGATGCAGGCGCAGATCGACGAGCTGCGCAAGTCCGTGGACGACCTCAAGCGGCGCCTGGACGCAAGCGCCGGGTTCTAGCCCATTGTCCCGTCCGCAGGCCTGAGATCGCCCCATGCCACGACCACGAGCGCCTCGACGCCGGACGGGTACCGCTGCAGCTGGCAAACGTAGACCGGTGTCGGATCCTGCGGTAACGGCAAGAGGGTGCCGCCCGGCTCCCGCGGAGCCAGCGCCACCTCCTCGAGGGCGCCGCCGGGCGCGGGAATGGCCGGGGACAACCGCGCCACCAGCAGGTCGTCGCGTCCGAGCTGGGCGGTGCGGCCCAAGATCAGGCAGGCGCTCTCCTTGCCGTTGCAGGCGAGCGTGTACGCCGGCGTTGCCTCCACATCCGCACCTCCTTGGTGGGACGGCACAGTATCGTCCCGTCCTCCTTCTACGCTCGAGACCGTCCGGGTGCTCCGACCCATTGGTCCGAGGTCCAATCCGTATGCGGGTCGGAAGGCGCCGAGGGAGCCGGCGTGGAAGGATGTTGCGGCGGTGGAGGATCCTCATCCAGGTTGCCCTTGGGCGTTGACCCATTGCGAAGAACAGCAGCAGGGAGTGAGAGCAGATGGCGGGTAGCAGAGCCCTGGCCGAAGCCGCGGCCAGAGGCGCCGGGCGCGGGCACTGGGTTTCCATGTCGCGCGCGAGCGGCCTTGCGATCGTGGCGCTCGGACCGACGGTCGAGATCCGGCAGGATCCGCCGCGCGAGGGCACCGTGGTGCGCGAGGTGCGGGACGGAGTCCAGCGCGAATGGGCGGTGCCGGGCTGGCAGGCCGACTGGGCCCCTTCCGGCGCGCCCGTCGAAAACTTCGACTGGACCGGCGTCCGGCCGGTGGACGGCGTGACCCTCGAGGAGAAGCTCGAGGCCGTCACGCGCCTGCGCGAGCGCCTGCAGAACCGCGACCCGCGCATCGTCCAGGTCATGGTGCGCTACCAGGAGTCCGTCGAGGACAGCCGCGTCGCGACCGACGCCTTCGACCGGCGCAGTCGTGTCGGGCGGGTGCACTTCGCGGCGCACATCGTGGTGCACAAGGATGGCCGCACCGAGTACGAGTACCAGGGCAAGGGTGCCGTCGGCGGCTTCGAACTCGCGTCGATCGACGACGAGGAGATCGACCGCATGGTCGAGCGGGCGGTGCAGCTTCTGGACGCCGCCCCGATCGACCCCGGCACCTACAAGGTCGTGACGACGCCGGAGGTATCCGGCGTGCTGGCGCACGAGGCGTTCGGCCACGGCGTGGAGATGGACCTCTTCCTCTCGGACCGCGCCCGCTCGCAGCGCTACATCGGCCAGCGGGTAGGCAGCGACTTCGCGACGATCATCGACGATCCGGCCGTACCCGGCGGCTTCGGCGGCTACCCATTCGACGACGACGGGGAACTTGCGAGCCCGCATGTCATCCTGGACCACGGCGTCCTGATGGGCGGCCTCGCGGACGCCGACGCGGCCATGGCCCTGCACGCCCGCGGTGGCAACGGCAGGCGCCAGGACTACAGCCGCAAGGTCTACCCGCGCATGACCAACACCTACTTCCAGCCCGGCACGAGCACGCCGGAGGAGCTCGTCGCGGGGGTCGAGCACGGCATCTATCTGCACCGCGTCGAGTCCGGCATGGAGGACCCCCGCAACTGGGGCCTGCAGATCACCTGCCACTATGGCGAGGAGATCCGGGACGGCCGTCTGACCGGCAAGCTCTATCGCACCCTGGGCATGACGGGATACGTCCCCGACGTGCTGCACAGCATCGACGGCGCAGCGAACGACTTCGCGATGTGGCCCGGCCACTGCGGGAAGGGGTGGAAGGAATGGGTGACCAACGGGACGGGCGGACCGCACCTGCGCATGACCGCGAGGCTGGGATGAGCGTCGGGCTGCCCCGCGAGGCGCAGGAAGCCTCGGAGTGGGTTCTCACCAGCACCGAGGCCGAGGAGACGCAGCTCTACTGGCGCCTTGGCGAGCTGCACGCCGAGCGCTCGGTGGAGACCCTGGACCATGAACTCGTGCTCTACCGCGACGTCGAGGGAAAGCGCGGTTCCGCGTCCGCCTTCCTCGTCGGAGACGAGGGGGATGGCGAGCGTGTCAGGACCGCGCTCACGGCCGCCTCGCTCGCCCTGAACCCGCCATACCGCCTGCCTGAGGGCCCCGCGAGCTATCCCGCGATCGCGCTGGGCGCGGAAAGCATGCCAGACCGGGACCAGCTCGTCGCCTGGCAGGCGAACGTGCGGCGAGAGATCGAGAGCGCCGGCGCGAAGGCGTCGCATCTCGAGCTTTTCGCCGGCCGGCACGAGTCCCGCGTCGAGGCCTCGAACGGCCGCAGCCACGCCTGGCGGGGCGATCGCTACCTCCTCGATCTGGTGGTTTCCGCGGGCGAAGGCGATGCCTCGACCGAGTTCCGACTGATGCGGGAGTCCAGGCTGATCGACGATCTCCTGCCCCAGGCGGTTCTCGGCCGGGCGATCCAGGCGGTGCGCGATCGCGGCCGTGCCACCCTGCCCCCGACCGGGCGCATGGCGGTCGTGCTGCCGGCAAGCGAGCTCGCGACACTTCTCATGGCCATCTCCGTGCACACGAACGGGCAGTACCTCGTCTCGGGCATGCTGCAGAAGAAGGTCGGGGAAGCGCTGATCGAAGCCGAGGGAGACCCGATCACGATCACGGGCGACCCGACCCTGCCGTACGCCGTCGCATCCACCCCGACCGACCGCTCGACGGTGCCCGGGCGGGCCCTGCCGCTTCTTGAGGGCGGGGTGATCCGAAACATGCACAGCGACCACCAGTTCGCGGCCTACCTCGGCGTCGAGCCGACCGGCCCCGTCGGAACGCTCGTTTGGGCGCCGGGCACGACCAGCGCCGCGGACCTCCTCGGTGACGGTCCGGTCCTCGAGGTGCTGGCGTTCTCCGCCAACATGCCCGATCCGATGACGGGCGCGTTCGCGGCCGAGATCAAGATGGGCTACCTGCACCGCGGCGGCGAGCGCATCCCCATCGCTCAGGGCAGTGTGACGGGCAACGTCTTCGAGGCCCTCAGACGCTGTCGCCTGTCGCGGGAGACCGAACAGGACAAGGGCTATTTCGGGCCCGCCATGGTCCGCTTCGAGCAGCTGCAGGTGGCTGGAGCCTGACGTCGGCCGGGCGCCCCGGGTGGGGCGCCCGACCCGCTTAAGGGGAGGTTTTCGGCGCCTCATGCGAAAGGAGTAAATGGGAGACACTTTCCGGCCGCCGGGCTGTCGCGGCGGAAGTCCGCCGCCGCGGTCCCCTCGGGCCGATGGGGGAGGGACTCTTGATGGCCAAGGTAGAGCCGAAGGAGCAACGTTGCCGGGCGATCCAAGTGACGCCTGGCAAGGCGCACAGCGCGAGACTTGGCGAGGAGCCTTACGCCAAGCCGACGCAGGGAGAGATCGGGCTCAAGGTGTTGCTCGTGGGCATCTGCGGCACCGACGCCGAGATCGAGGCGGGCCTCTACGGCGAGGCGCCGCCAGGCGAAGACCACCTCGTACCTGGGCACGAGTCGCTCTGCGAAGTGGAGGACGTGGGCCCGGGGGTCGTGGGGTTCCAACCCGGCGACCTCGTGGTGCCGATCGTGCGGCGGCCGTGCCCCGAGAACTGCGAGCCCTGCAGCCGTGGACGCTGGGACATGTGCCTTACGGGCGACTACTCCGAGCGCGGCATCGCGAAGCTCCACGGCATGTTGCGCGAGCATCTCACGGACGAGGCGGCACACTGTGTCCTGCTGCCCGGTGACCTGCGCGATGTCGGCGTGCTGGTGGAGCCGCTCAGCATCGTCGAGAAGGCCATCGAGGAAACCATGCTGATCCAGCGCCGCACGGGTCTTGCGCCAAGGCGCGCCCTGGTCACCGGGGCCGGTCCGATCGGCCTCCTGGCGGCCCTCTGCCTGCGCGGGCGCGGCATCGCCGTCGACGTGCTCGACCAGCGGCCCGCGGGCAGTCCGAAGGCAGAGATCGCCCGCGCGGCGGGTGCCGGCTACATCGACGACTCGAAGACGCCACTCGAGCAGGCGACGGACGGCACCTTCTACGACCTGGTGCTTGAGGCGAGCGGCTACGCCCCGCTCGTGTTCCGGGCCTTGCGCCGGCTCGGCCGCAACGGTGCCATGGTGCTCACCGGCGTCACCGCGGGCCACCACAAGATCGAGCTCGACGTCGACGCGCTCAACCAGGAGATGGTGCTCGAAAACCAGGTCCTGGTGGGGTCGGTGAACGCCGCGCGCCAGCACTACGAGGCCGCCGTGCGCGACCTCAAGGCGTGGCAGGAGACGTTCCCCGGTCTCGCCGCGCGGCTGATCACAGCGCGCCATCCGCTTTCCTCGTTTGAGGCCGCCCTGACCAAGGACCCCGACGGGATCAAGTCCGTGGTGGAGGTGGCGGGGCGGTGAAGTTCTACGGCTTCATCTCGAACGGCAGCACAGCGGCCCTGATCGACCCCTGGGGTTCGGTGGACTGGCTGCCCCTGCCCCGCTTCGACAGCCCGTCCGTCTTCACGCGCATGCTCGGCGGTGACGAGGCGGGGTCGTTCGCGATCGTGCCGCGGGGGACCTTTACCGCGAGCCAAGCCTACGAAGAGGGCACCAACATCCTGCGCACCACCCTCACCTGCGAGGATGGCAAGCTCGAAATCGTCGACTTCCTCTCGATCGGCCGCTCCGAACTGCGACGGCTGGTGCGCAGCGACGTCCCGTTTGCCGTGCGCCTCAGGCCCCGCTTCGGTTATGGGCTCGTCTCCCCGGCCATCTCGACGGACGGGACAGGCGTGCTGATGCGCAACCCGCTCGGCCAGGAGGCCCTGCTCTTCACGATCGGCGGCCACGGCAAGCAGGGTGTGCTCGCGGAGGACCCCCTCTCGGGTGTCTGGCATTTGCCGAAGGGGCGCTACGACATCATCCTGCGCTATGTCGGCGACAGTCGCCGCGACCTCACCGAGACCGCGGCCGCCGTCCAGCAGGAGGCGTTGCAGGCCGAGCGGGACATCGCCTCGGAAGAGGAACACCGCACCTACCGGCGCAACGTGCAGTACTGGCGCGACACCGCCCGCTCCACCTACCGCGGCCCGTACCGCGACGCGGTCGAGCGCTCCTTGCTCGTGCTGCGCGGTCTCACCTACCGGACAACCGGTGCCCTGATCGCCGCGCCGACCACGTCCCTGCCGGAACTGCCTCATGGCACCCGCCAGTGGGACTACCGCTTCTCCTGGGTCCGTGACGGGGCGTACAGCGCGGAGGCACTGCTCGCGGCCGGCGACCATGTCGCGGCAAGGCGCTTCATCGAGTTCATGCTGGAGTGCGTCGACCTCCAGGGCAAGCCGTTCCAGGCCCCGTTCTTCCACGTCGATGGCACCCTGATCCGCGGCGAGCGGGATCTCGATTGGCTGCGCGGTTTCCTGGACTCGAGACCCTGCCGCGAGGGCAACGCCGCCACGGGCCAGCTCCAGCTCGATATCGAGGGCGACTTCCTCTGGGTCGTCTATCGCTACATCCAGGAGACGGGCGACGACGAGAGCCTCGCGGCCTGGTGGCAGATGATCAAGGCGATGGTCGGCTGGGTCGAGGAGAACTGGCAGGCCAAGGATGCGAGCCTCTGGGAGTTCCGCGGCCAGGATGCGCAGTATACGCACTCCAAGCTGATGTGCTGGGTAGCTCTGCGCTATGGTGCCGAACTCGCCGAACGCATCGGCGAGAAGGCGTACGCCGAGCGCTGGCAGGCTGCGGCGGCAGCGGTCCACCAGGCGATCGAGCAGCACGGCTTCGACCAAGCTGCGGGCCATTACACGCAGGCCTTCGATGACGGTGGCAAGCTCGACGCCGCCCTGCTCATGCTGCCGCTCTACGGCTACTGCGACGCGACGGACAAGCGCTTCGCCGCTACGCTCACGGCGATCGAGCGCGAGCTCGTACACGGCCACTGGGTCTACCGCTACGCCTCGGACATGCTCGGAACGGCGGCATTCCCGTTCGTTCTCTCCACTTCGCACCTCGCCCGGGTGCACATCCGGCGAGGGGAACCGGAGCGCGCGCGGGATCTCCTGGAGGGGCTCGTGCAGAGTGCGACCGACCTCGGCCTACTGGGCGAGCATTGTGATATGGAGTCCGGGAGTCCTCGGGGCAATTTCCCGCAGGCGTTCTCGCATCTTGGTATCGTATTGGCGGCAATCGAGCTCGAGGCGGCAAAGGGCGGAAGCTGAGGCTTTCGCCCCAATGTCGCTTTGTATTCTGGGGCTTACCATAATAAGGATGTAATTGTATACTAGGGTCAGAATCCTCATGTGATCCTAGGAAAAGTGGCATAGGATGAGCAGCAGTCGACCAACGCGCCGCCTTAGCGGCAATACGCAAAAAGGCGGGAAATGGGTGCCGAAGCACCTCAAAACGCGCCGGCGCCGTGTGCGACCGCTGCGCCTCATCATGGTCCTGGCGGCCCTTGCCGTGCTTCTAACCATCCTCCTGCGACCCACCATCCCCAGTGCCGCCGCCGCCACCGCCGAAGCGGGCCTGCCGCAGCAGGTCCAGCGGGCGCTGCCCAAGGATGTCCACCCCGTGCTGGTGAGCGGCAAGCCGCTCGTCGTGTCCCTGGGCGTGGGCAGGCAGCCGGCGACGGCCCTGATCGACGCGAGCGTCAAGGGCGGCGCGCCACATGTCTACGAAGTGCAGCTCGCATGGAATGGGGGCAACCTCGCCTCCGCGCAACTTGGCAAGGCCCTGCAGGCGGGCCACGGCACCTCCGACTACGGCCTCGGCGCCGCAGGCGGCTTCGCCTACTACGCCACCGCCGTGGCGGGACAGTTCCAGACCGTGACCCTGACGAAGAACGGCCTTGCGCGCTGGCTCTTCGCCCTCAGCGCACCCGCGGACCGCATCCGGCTGACGCCGAGCGGCACAAGGCTGTGGGTGGCGTTCGACGTCCACGGCACCTGGCGCCAGGGGTCCATCACCTTGAGCCAGGTCGCGCCGCGCAGTTCGTCTCCTGCCCTGGCGGCCGTGCAGAGCCAGGTGGCAAACGGCAATTCCCTCTTCATCCGGCTGGTCGAGGGTGTGCGCCAGTATTTCGGCAGCGGCATCGTCGCCGCCATCGAGGACGCCTACTACAACCTCGCGGACAGCGTGCAGCGGATCTACTACCACACGACGGGACAGCGGGCGCAGACGCCAAGTCTGGCCGTGGTTCGCCCGAAGGCGGTCCAGGCCAGCGTGGAAGCGGCGGCTCTGCCCAAGAACATCGTTCTGCCGCAGAGTTGGCCCAAGGCCGCGGGCGAGGGTGTCTGGCAGCCCGTCGGGCCGCTCGTCGGCGGACATCCCGCGATGGAGGAGACCTTCCTCCATCCCGATCCGCAGCGGCCGTGGGCCACGTCGTATCTGGTCTGGATCGATCCGCGGGCGCTCGCGGTGCACTATGAGACGGGTCTCAGCGAGCCGGTGAGCGCGTCAGGCGTCCACGGCAGCGGCATGCTGCCGACCGACCCCGCCGTCGCAAGCCACGTCGTCGCCGCCTTCAACGCGGGCTTCAAGAGCGAAAGCACGAACTTCGGCGCGATGATGGACGGGGAGACGCTCGACCCACCCGCCGCGGGCGTGGCGACGTTCGCCATCTACCAGGGAGGGCAGGTCGCGCTCGGTGCCTGGGGCAGCCGGACGGTGCCGAAGAAGGGACTCGTGTCGTTTCGACAGAATCTGCCCCTCATCGTGGATCATGGCCAGCTGAGCCCCTTGCTCGGGGATCCTCAGGCATGGGGCGTCGTGGTGGGCAACTCCACGTACGTTTGGCGATCGGGGCTGGGCATCACGCCTGCCGGCGATCTCGTCTACGCGGCCGGAAACCCGCTTTCCGCATACACTCTGGCCGATACGCTGGTGGCGGCCGGCGCGGTGCGGGCCATGCAGCTCGACATCAACTCCTACTGGATCACCTTCAACTTCTACCGGTGGGTGGCGCAAGGGAGCGGCGGGTATCTCGTGGGCACGAAGCTGACGCCGGCGATCGAGCGCCCCGCAAACCGGTATCTGACGCCGGACACCCGGGACTTCTTCTACTTGACGACACCTTGAGGCCCTTCGGGGCGGTGGGGAAAGCGGTGCAGTGCCTTGTCGGCTACGCAGGCGGGACGAACACTCGAGATCGCGGGCTGGGGACATGCCGTGCGCCAACAGGCGGACGTGCTGCGGCCCGAGCAGCAGGGTCGCCTCGCTGAGGCACTCCGCGGCCCGGGCATCGCCCGTGGCCTCGGCAGGGCGTACGGCGATGCGGCCCTCTCGCAGGGCAGGGTTTGGCAGACGACGCGTCTCAGCCGGATGCTGTCGCTGAGCGAGGCCGGCCTCCTGACCGCGGAGGCCGGCGTCTCCCTCGGCGACATCGTGCGCACCTTCCTGCCGCGCGGCTGGACCCTGCCGGTGACGCCCGGCACCCAGTGGGTTACGCTCGGTGGCGCCGTGGCGGCCGACGTGCACGGCAAAAACCATCACGCCGCCGGCACCTTCGGCCAGCACGTCAAGGAACTTGTCCTGCTCACGGCCGACGGACAGCTCAGGCGCATTTCGCCCGAAGGCCAGAAGGAACTCTTCTGGGCCACCGTCGGCGGCATGGGCCTGACCGGCGTCATCGTAGAGGTGACGGTCCAGCTCGTGCCCGCCGAGACCGGCTATTTGAGCGTCGACTACGTCCGCTCGGGGGGACTCGAGGAGACGCTCGAGTGGTTCTCCGGCCACGATCGGCAGTATCCCTACACCGTCGCCTGGATCGACGGCCTGAAGGAGGGTCAGGGGCTTGGCCGCGCCGTGCTGATGGGCGGCCGGGTGACCGCGTCCCGCGAACTCACGGCCGGCGAACCAAGGTACCCGATGCCGCGCGGCGCCGTCCGCGTGCCGTTCGACTTTCCGAAGGGCAGCCTGAGCCTGCCCGTGGGACGAGCCTTCAACGCGGCCTACTACGGCATGCATCGTCCCCGCCAGAACGCGCGCGAGCCGTGGTGGAAGTTTTTCTACCCGCTCGACGTCGCCGAAGACTGGTACCGGCTCTATGGGCGGACAGGATTCGCGCAGTACCAGGGCGTCTACCCGCCCGAGGTCGGTCTTGGAGAGATCCGCGCCATCCTGCGCCGCATCCACGCGGCGCGCCATCCGAATTTCCTCGGCGTGCTGAAGCGCATGGGGCCCGCGTCTCCCGGCATGCTCTCGTTCCCGCGCGAGGGACTCACCCTGGCCCTTGACCTCCCGGTGCAGGGCGAGGGAACCCTGCGCCTGTTCCAGGACCTCTACGCGATGACGGCGGACTACGGCGGGCGGGTCTACCTGGCGAAGGACGCCTTCCTCACGCCCTCGATGTTCCGCCGCATGTACCCAGGCTGGGAGGCCTTCCTGGCCGTCAAGGCCAAGGTGGATCCGCAGGGCATGTTCCGCTCCCTGCTCTCGGAGCGCGTTGGCCTCGGGGAGGTGCGCTAGATGCCCCCCGGCCGCATCGCCATCCTGGGCGCAACCTCGACCGTCGGACGCGCCATCGCGGCCGAGTACGCGCGCGGTGGGCGGGACCTCCTGCTCTGCGGGCGCTCGCTCGGCGAGGTGGAGCGCGTGGCGCAGGACCTCAGCCTGCGCTACGGAGTCGCCGCCGAGGCCTGCCTGCTCGACCCCGACCTTCCGGACTACCCGCAGGTGCTCTGGCGCCTCGAAGGCGGGCGGCCGCTCGGGGGCGTCGTCTGGGCGATCGGCACGATGTCGGCCGCCGCCGGGGGCGGTGGTCCCGACGAGATCCGCGAGACCACCTGGGTGAATTTCGGCGCCGCCGTGGCGGCGATCGAGGGCGTTCTGCCGGCCGTGGATCCGAAGGGTTTCATCGTGCTCCTGTCTTCGGTGGCTGGTGAGCGAGGCCGCAGGAAGAACTACGTCTACGGCGCGGCGAAGGCGGCCCTCACCACCTACGGTCAGGGCCTCAATCACCGGCTCGCGGGGCGCGGACCGCGGGTCACCGTGGTGCAACTCGGTGTCGTCGACAGCCAGATGACCTGGGGCATGTCCGGCGGGCCCGCCGGGGCCGATCCCGAGCGGGTGGCGCGGGCGATCGTCCAGGCGGTGCGTGCCGGCAAGGGACGGGTGCACGTGCCGGCCGTCTGGGGACCGATCATGCTCCTGCTGCGCCTCGTGCCGGAGAGCGTCTTCAACCGCCTGCAGGTCTAGGGGAGGGTAGGGCCATGGCGAACGCGGAGCTGCAGATCGGCGAAATCCCCGCGGAGATCGGGCAGGGCAGGGGCCTGTGGCGCCTGATGCGCCCGCGCCAGTGGATCAAGAACCTCCTCGTCTTCGCGCCGCTGATCTTCGCCGACGACTTCCTGCGCCTCAAGGACCTGCTGCCGGTCGCCCTGGCCTTTCTGGCCTTCTGCCTGCTCTCGAGCGCCGTCTACATCGCGAACGACTGGCGCGACCGCGAGGAGGACAGCCGCCACCCTAAGAAGCGGACGCGGCCACTGGCGAGCGGGCAGGTCTCGCTCGAGGCGGCCGGTGCCCTCCTCGCCGTGCTGCTGGCTCTGGGCCTGGGGCTCGCCTTCCTGAGCGGCCCCTGGGTGCTCCTCGTCGCAGCGCTTTTCCTGCTCGTCAACGTCCTCTACACCTACATCCTCAAGTCGCAGCTCTTCCTCGACGCCTTCGGCATCTCCGCGGGGTTCATGCTGCGGGCCCTCGCGGGGGCCGTCGCGATCGGCGTCGCGTTCTCGCCCTGGCTCTTCGCCCTCGTTCTGCTGCTCACGCTCTTCCTCGCCTTCGGCAAGCGGCGCAGCGAGCTCAGGGCTTCCTCGACGCCCGAGCAGCACCGCGAGGTGCTCGGGCGCTACACGGCGCCGCTCCTCGACCAGATCCTCGGCGTACTCGTCTCGAGCATGATCGGCGTCTACGCGATCTACTCCTTCGACCAGCCGCTGCATGCGCACGCCTTCATGCTGACGATCCCCTTCGTCATCTACGGCCTCTTCCGCTACCTCTACCTGCTCTCGGCGAACGACCGCGAGAATCCGGACGAGCTCCTCGTCACCGACTGGCCGACGCTCGTCAATCTTGGCCTCTGGGGCGTCACGGTCGTCGCCATGCTGGTGCTGAACCGGCAGGGTGTCCTGTGAAGCGGTACCTGATCTCCGTGCCGAGCGTCGGCGACGTCCCGCTGCGACAGCTCATGGAGATGGGCGTGCGCGGACTCATCTTCGACCTCGACAACACGCTCGTCAGGCCACACAGCGACGAGGTTCCCACCGCGACGTCGCGGCTGCTGAGGGAGGCACAGGAACTTGGCCTCGCCACCGTGATCGTCTCGAACAGCAGGGCGACCCGCGTGGAGCGGCTGGGGCGGCGCATGGGGATTCCGGTCGTCGCGAAGGCGCGCAAGCCCTTCGCCGCCGCCTACCGCAAGGGACTCGCCGTGCTGGGACTCCCGGGCGGGCAGGTCGCCGCCATCGGCGACCACTTCCTCACCGACGGGCTTGGGGCCCTGCGCCAAGGCATGCCGCTGGTGCTTGTCGATCCGATCAGTCGGGAGGAGGACTTCCTGGTGTGGGCGGCCCGCCCCGTCGACTTCATCCTGCGCCGGCTGCTTCTCGGAGAAAGGCGCGGCCCCTCGAGCGCCTAGGCGACGGCGCTCGCGAGGAACATCGGCAGGATGACACAGAGGCGGCCACGTTCGCTGCGCTCGCGCTGTTCAAGAAGCCAGGCGTCGGCCACGCCGTCTGCGACGGCGCCGGAGCTCAGGCCGGCCTGCAGCGCCGCAGAGAGCAGCGGCTGTGCCTCCTCGTAGCTCGTCAGGACGTGCGTCAGCACCGAGATGCGGACGTCGTGGAAGCCCGCGTCGTGCAAGAGGCCATAGAATCGCCGCCCGATCCACGGATTCGCGACGGTACCGGCCATCGCGAGCTTCAGGGCCTGCGTCAGCTCGACGTTGTCCGCGTCGACCGTCCAGAGTTCGTAGTCGAGGTCGAGGAGCGCGATGCGGCCGCCGGGCCTCAGGACCCGCCGCGCCTCGCTCAGGGCCTTGGCCGGCTCGTGCAGGTGCTCGAAGACGCGTTCGGCGCGGTAGCCGTCCTGGCTCCCGTCCGGGAACGGCAGGGCGGCCGCTGCGGCGTGGCGGAACTCCGCCCCCGGCACCTTGCGCCGAGCGTGCTCCACCATGTTGCGGCTCGCGTCGACGCCAACCGCCTCGATGCCGCGCTGGCGCAGCAGCCCGACCGCCGTGCCCGGGCCGCAGCCGATCTCGACCATGCGCTGGCCTGGCGCGAGGGCGAGGCGGGCGAAGGACTCTTCCCGCACCGCCTCGAGCCAGCCGAGCTGCTCGACCTGCTCGAGGAAGGCGATGAACTGACCCGGATCCTGGCTCGCGTCGATATTGCTGAAGTGGCTGATGTCGATGGGACGACCGCTTCTCGTGGCGTCGCTCAAGGCGGCTACCTCTCCTTTGTGTGGACGTGGGCGAGCTCGTCGTGGCGGAAACAGTCCACGACGTGGTCCATGACCATGCCGGTGGCCTGCATGAACGCGTAGCAGATCGTCGGCCCGACAAAGCGCAGGCCCTCGCGGCGCAGCGTCCGGCTGAGGGTCTTCGAGACGTCGGTCTCCGCGGGGACGTCCTCGGGCCGTGCCCAGTGGTTCACCTGCGGCGCCCCGCCGACCAGGGCCCAGAGATAGTCGGAGAACGATCCCGAGCGCTCCTGAATGGCCAGAACCCGACGGGCGTTTTCGACCGCCGCCTCGAGCTTGAGACGGTTGCGGACGATGCCGCGATCGAGCATCAGCCGCTCGATATCATCCTTCGAGAAGGCCGCCACCTTTGCGGGGACAAAGCCCGCGAACGCCCGGCGGTAGTCTTCCCGCCGGTGCAGAATTGTTCGCCAGCTCAATCCCGCCTGCGCGCCCTCGAGGCAGAGGAACTCGAAGAGACGTACGTCGTCGTAGACCGGAACGCCCCACTCGCGATCGTGATACCGGGCATAGAGCGGGTCGTCCGGTGGCACCCAGGCGCAGCGGTGCACGAAGAAATCCCCCCGCCGAATAGTTGTCCACGGCGGGGGGGCGCACCTGCAGGGAAGCCGCGGAAACGGCCGCGCGCGGCCGCCGTTTGGCGCCGCGCGCAAGTCGCTTCTTGGAACTGGCGCTGGGGCTGGCCATGGTGGCCGTCGCGCCGGACGGAACGTCGATTGCGTCCCGTCCGCTTCTCGCCGCCGTCGCCACCTCGGTCGCGTGGAGCGGGACCGCATGCATCAAGCGGGAGGGCTCGACGGGAAGGTCCGCCCGCAGCAGTGTACAGCATAGTGCCTGGGCTCCTCTGGCGCATCGTCCAGTTGCTGCGGTCCAATGTTCCCAGGACTCGCTGTCAGATGGACCGCCAGAGTGACATCAGCCATGGGATGGCCACAAGCCCCACCCCCTCGAGCAGCACGATGCCCGCGAGGGTCGTGAAGACATACGGGAGGTACGCGGCGCTGCGACGCAGCTCCTTGCGCACGTCGCCCAGGGCGCTGCGGCGGTAGCGGGCGATCGAGTCGCTGAGCGGCAGACCCAGCTGCGCGTCTCGCGAGAGCAGAGCGACCAGCCGGTCCGTCTCCGGTGTGCGCAGACTGAGGCGCAGGCCGTCGAGCGCGGCGGCGACGCTGTGCCCCTCTTGCACCCGATCCTGAAAGGACCTGAGGGCCGGACCCAAGGGGTCCTGCGCCCAGAGCCCCGCGTAGCGCAGGGCCGCGTGCAGCGGCTGGCCGGCGGCGGCGGCCATCGCGAGGTCGGTGAGAAGGCCGGGAACGGCCCGCCGCACCTGATCGCGGGCGCCGCTTTTGGCGAGGGCCGTCGGGAAGCGCCGCCAGAGCATCGCGGCAGGCCCGGCCAAGGCAAAGAGGGCCATGCCCCAGGGCGCGAGGAGTGCCAGGCCGATCCAGATCGGCAGCAGCAGGGGGCGCTGCCGGCCGGCGCGCCAAAGCGCCATGGCCAGCACCAGACGTGGAAGTGCCGCGATCATGGCAGGAGCGCGGACGCGAGATAGGGCACGCCGCCACCCGTCACGAGCGCCAGGGCGATGAGCCAGGGAATGGGAGCGTTGCCTTCGGCCGCGAGCACCAGCCCTGTGAACAGGAGGGCCGTGGCCATCAGGCCCGTGACCACGAAGTAGGGCAACGTCTCACCCTCCACGCTCGCCACCTCGCGCCGGTCGTCCGCCGCGTCCTCGAGCAGCACCGCAAGGTGGCGGTCCAGGGGCGCTCCCGTGTGTCGGCTGAGCGCGAGGGCCCTGGCGAGCCGGACCAGGAGCCCGATGCCGGCCCGTTGCCCAACATCGGCGAACGCCGCCTCGCTCGAGCCGCCGCGCAGCCAGTCCGCCAGGGCGGACTGCCAGAGCGGGCGCAGGTCGTCGCTGCAGGCCGGCAGGGCCGCCAGGGCGCAGAGCTCCGCGCTGCCGTAGAGCGAGGCCTGTTCGAACATGGCCTGGATCGGCTCCTCCGCCGCGACCGCGAGACGTCTAAGGCGCGCGTGCCGCAGATACTGGCGAAGACCCGCCTGCCAGAGCGCGACGGACGCCGCGGCCGCGAGCGCGACCGCAAGCCCCGAGGCCAGGGCGACCGCGAGCGCGACGAGCGGCGGCAAGAAGCGCGCCATGCGCCGCGCGCCACCTGTAGCGAGGCTCGCGCCGAGCAACGCGACCGCGGCCAGGAGCACCGCGCCGTTCATGGCCACACCTGCCCGCCACGGCCCTCGTCGTATTGCAGCAGCATAGTCGGCCGGCGCTGTCCGCCGCTCCCGCGCTCGAGGTGCACCACGCCGCCGAGGAGATGGCGCATTCTGACGCGCAGCAGGCGAGGCGGCATGCTGCGGGCCGGAGCGGCCGCGTACACGAGACGTTCCGTCACGTCCCAGGCCGAGGTGGCGTGCAAGGTCGTCAGGCTGCCGCGATGGCCGGTGTCGAGGGCGGAGAGCCACGCCACCGTCTCGCGCCCGCGGATCTCCCCGACGATGATGCGGTCTGGACGCATGTGCAGGGCGAGCCGCAGGAGGTCCTCGAGGTCGATGGCGTAGAGCCCGGCGCGGTTGGGAGAGCGCGTTTCCAGGGCGACGACGTGCGGGTGGACACGGCCAAGTTCAAGCTCGCGCGTCTCCTCGATGGTCAGGAGCCGTTCGGATGGGTCGATGACCTCCGCGAGCAGGCGGACGAGCGACGTCTTGCCGGTGCCGGCCGCGCCCGCGATCACGACGTTGCGGCGGTTTTTCACCCAGGAGCGCAGGATGCGCATCGGCCGCTCGTCCCCGTCGAGTGCCTCGAGCCATGCCCGCTCGAGGTCCACCTTGGCCACCTTGCGGATCGTCAGGGTCGGGGCGGGCGTCAGGGGCGGCATGGTGGCGGTGAAGCGCACGCCGTCGCCAAGTCGTCCGTCCGCGTAGGGCGAGGCCTGCGTGAGTTCGCGCCCCAGCGGCAGCAGCAGCCGCTCGATCAGCTCCTGCAGGGCGCGGCGGTCCGGGAAGGTCGCCGGTTCGGGGCCGACCTTGCCGCGCCGCTCGACGAACACGCGGTCGAAGTCGAGCACCATGATCTCGCTCACCTCCGCATCCCTGAACGCGGCCTCGAGCGGGCCGAGCCAGTAGCCGAGGTGCGTCTCAAAGGGCATGGTCCGCCGTCTCCCCGCGCCGGCGCCAGATCTCCGCTCCATGGCGCGCGAGGGTCTGTCTGCGCAGGGGAAGGCGTCCCGCCGGCACCTCGGTCAGGGCGGCGAGCGGCGCGAGACCCGCGAGCCAGCGCCGGTACTCGTCTTCCACCGCGGCTGTGGCGAGCAGGATGTCGCTCGCGTGCGCCAAGGACGCGATCAGGCCGCGGTCGCCGAGATTCGCGCTCGCGCGCACCACCACGTGCCGCTCGCCGCGGTCGCGCTCGAGCCGGTCGAGCAGCGGCTCCATGCCGGAGCGCAGCAGGAGCTGCGGCTGGATCGGAGCCGGCACGACCCTCAGCCTCCGCGGGTAGCCCGGTAGCTCCTGGGACTGCCCCGACGACATGTACGCGGCTAGGCATGGCTTGAGCTTCAAGCGGCGCGCGTACTGGGGTTCGGCCGTATCCGTCTCGACGAGCAAGGTGCTGCGGCTGCGGGCCAGGTGGCAGGCGACGGCGAGGGCCACCACCGCCCCCTGGCCGGCATCCCCCGGCGCCACGACCACGGCCAGCGCCGGCTGCTCGCCGGACGGCTCGCCGCGCAGCTCCGCGGCGAGGTCGTCGAGTGCCAGATCGCCGCGGGCGGTGAAGCGTCCGCGCAGCCACGCGATCTCCGCGTCGGGGTGTACCACCTCGATGCGGCGCAGGGCCCGCTGCTCCTCGCCCGAGCGCACAAGACCGGGATCGATGACGACGCGGGCGTACTCCTCGTGCAGCATGCGGTCTTCCGTCTCGGCCAGGGACAGGGTCAGGGGTTGGCCGTAGACGGCCGCACCGCGCTCGTGCAGCTGCAGCACCGTCTCAGGATGCAGGGCGTAGAGCGAGCGCAAGGCAATCCCTCCTACTCTTGCGGCGTGGCGGTGATGATCAGGTGGCCCGCGGCGACGCCCGCGAGGAGCGCCGGGAGAAGCGCCTTGGATACCTAGAGCGACAGAGGCACCGGTGCCGCCGGGCGCCACCTGCGCCAGCGGCACCAGAGACTCCGGCGCCTGCCCGGCCTGGGCGATGTAGACGGACACCAGCTGTCCCGCCGAGAGTGGCGGTGCGCTTAGGAGGGCGCCTGCCGGGATGCCGACCACCTGGCCGCCGGCGCTGGACCTCGCGGGTCCCACCCTGACCGCGCTGCGCAGGAGAGGTAGGCCCGCGGCCAGCGGGACCGCGAGCCGTCCTTCGGGCCGACGGAGGAGGGGTCCCGGCAGTTTGCCCGTCCAGTGCGCCTGCCGCACGTCGGCGGCAGTCAGGGAGGTGCCTGCGGGGAGATTCCGCGCGGCTACGAGGATGGTTTCGCCAGAGCCGAGAGTTGCCGCCTCGAAGGCCAGAAAGGCGAACAGGGCGCTCAGCACCGGCAGCCAGAGGGGGTCGCGCAGGCGCTCAGCGAGGGCGCGCAAACTGGGGACGCGTGTCGACAAGGCGCAGTTCCTCCTCTCCAAGCTGTACCGCAAAGGGCAGCGTGCCGAACTCATCCAGCAGCAGGGCCTCGCCGGGGCGGCAAGACCTGAGAAAGTCCAGGGCGCGATCGGAGAGGCGGAGAACCTCCTTGAGGCGAGGCAGATCGCTCGGCTGCTGGTGGAAGAGCGTCAGGCGGCCGGCGTTGGCGAGCACGAGCCTGCCTCCTGTCGACTCCACGAAGTCGCCAACGTTCTGGGTGACGATCGTGACGATGAGGCCGCGCTTGCGCGCCCGCTTGGCGAGGTCGACGAGCGCGTCCTCCGCGCCGCCGGCTCCCAGCCAGAGATGAGCCTCGTCGAGGGTGAGCCAGAAGGGCTGACGCAAGGCCAGGGCCTCTGCCGAGGAGATGGCGTAACGGGCGGCCTCACCCAGCAGGGACGGCCAGGCCGCCTGCGGCAGGCTGCGCAGCGACAGGGCCAGACGGGTCGGGCCCTGGGCGTCTGCGGGCAAAGCCGCGCCCGACTCGCCGCCCAGATGCCGCACGACGGGCAGGTACTCGCCCTCCGGATCGACCACGAGCAGGTAGTCCGGCCGCTGTCGAAGGAGTTCCGCCTTAACGAAGGCCGACTTGCCATGCCCGGGGCTTCCCAGTACCACCGCCATCGGGTTGGCGGCGTGGAGGCGGTCCCGCCGCACGGAGGTGCGGTCCCTGAGGTGCACGCCGAGCTGGTCGCCTTCGGCGGCGGGCGCCGCGGCGGGCGTCAAGTCCAGGCAGGAGAGGGCGGTGGCCGTGAGCAGGCGGGCCGGTGGCTCGCGCCTGCTCGGCAACGGCAGGAGCCAGTCCTGCTGGGCCGCCTGCAGGCCCAACTGCACTTGCAGGAGGAAGCCCATCTCGGCGAACGTGGTGCGCATGAGGGCCGCTTGCGCCTCACATCCGCCGCGGTCCGATCCCTCGGCCGCGATCAGCCA
>DAIBJA010000063.1 GCA_027420455.1 Clostridia bacterium
CGACGGCACGCCGTAGAGCTCGGCGTGGAAGCGCAGGTTGCGCTCGGCGGAGAGCTCCTCGTAGAGGGACGTCTCCTGGGGCACGACGCCGAGCAGGCGATGCACCGCGGTGGCCTCGCGCCTCGGGTCGTGACCGAAGACGCGCACCTTGCCGGCGGTCGGCGCCGTGAGGCCGCTGATCGCGTTGATCGTCGTCGTCTTGCCGCAGCCGTTCGGCCCGATGAGGCCGTAGATCTCGCCCTTGCGAAGATGAAATGTGACGTCCTTCAGCACGGTGAAGGTGCCGAAGACCTGCCGCAGGCCTGCCACCTCGACGGCCCGCTCGTCAGTCGCCACGTCGCTCCCCCTTCCCCGCCGCGCTACCCATGACGCCGTAGAGAAACACCCGCTTCAGCACGCCGATCAGTTCGTGCAGTCCGATCCCGTGGGCCCTGAGCCACTCCGGGCGCCCGGCTCCCTGCACCGCCGCGATCAGCACGTCGACCGCGAGCGACGCATCGAGGTCGCCGGGCGCCTCGCCTCTCGCCTGAGCCGCCCGCAGGAGCTCCGCGTAGCGCCGCATCTGCAGGGCGCGGAACTCCGTGATGCGGGCGAACACCTGCGGCGCGTCGCGCTCCAGGTCCTCGAGGAAGATCATCGGCGCGAACCTCAGGAACGCCTCGATACCGTTCATCACGCGGTCGAAGGTCTCCGCGAAGCCGCCCCCCGCCGTCATCGCGGAGTCGACCACAGGGGCGAGCCCCGCGAGCATGCCCGCCACGACCTCGGCCGCGATCTCCTCCTTGCTCTGGAAGTGCTTGTAGAGCGTCCGCTTCGACATGCCGCGCCGTTGGGCGATCTCGTCCATCGTCACGGCGCGGTAGCCGCGGCTTGCGAAGAGCTCCTTCGCCGTCGCGAGAATGGCGGTGCGCGCATCGGCGTCCATTCTCAGACCCCCAATCCGGATACTGAAAACACTCGAATCGTTTCTCTGGTTTCCTCCAAGGTACGCCGCCTCCACCTGGCTGTCAACGGGCTTCTCCGCAGGCTGAAGTCGGCGAGGGGGAGGTCGCCCATGCGCCACCCGTCGAGCCTACGGCTGCGTGGCCAGGGCGATCACACCCGCCGTGATGAGCGAAGAGCCCAGGATCCGCCGCATGGCGTTTGCCTCGCGCAGCCAGAACACCCCGAGCAGCGCGCCGAAGACGATGCCGATCTCGCGCATCGGCCCCAGCGCCGCTACCGGCCCTTGTCTGAGCGCCCAGAGGAAGAGGAGATAGCTGAGGGGCGAGAGCACGCCCGCCGCGAAGATTGCAAGCGGGCGCTCCCGGCACTCCCGCCATGCCTCGCGTGTACCCAGGGCCGGGATCGTGAGTACCGCCAGATTACCGGCGTTGCTGAGGACGTTCAGCGCCACCGCAGGCACATACGCCAAAGTCAGCTTGTCCACGAGGGTGTAGCCGGTGATGGCGAGCCCCACCAGGACCCCCACATACGCGCCGCCAGTGAGAGCCTTGCGGGAGGGGAGACCTCCGGCCACGATGATGACCCCGAGCACGACGAGGCCGGCGCCGAGCCAGCCCGTGGCCGGAAGACGCTCGCCGATCACGGCGGTGGCGAGCAGGGGCACCAGGAGAGGCGATGTGCCGCGCATGATCGGGTAGAGCTGGGAAAAGTCCGCAAGCTTGTAGCTCCGGGCGAGAAGGAGCACATAGGCACCATGCAGCGCTATGGTGGCGAGGAGCAGGAGCATTCCCCGCGGGGGCAGCGCATGGTTGGCGAGGCTATGCCACGCGAAAGGGGCATAGAGGGCGACCGCCACCCACTGGAACGACCAGAGGAAGACGAGCGGGCGCCTGCTCCCCTTCGCCCACATGTTCCAGACGGCGTGCACGAAGCCGGACGCGAGCACGAGAGCAAGAACAGCCCAAGACAAAATAAGAGCCTCCCTCTGGGAGACTCTTCAGGGCATGCGCGCCAAGCCGCGCGACCTTCTTCCATCCGGACTTTACCGTCGGTACAGGATTCGCACCTGTTCTGCCTTGCGGCTCGTGGACTCGCCCGAGGGCATCACCACCGGTCGGGAATTGGGGCAAAGGCCCCGCACCCTGCCCTGAAGGTCGCAGCCATTGTCGCACAAGCGCTCGGACCGGTCTAGCCAAGAGACGCAGATGCCGAGGCCGTTGCAGGTGGCCTGCGCCTGGATTGCCTAGCAGGCGCGACAACCGTCACCGGATGGCCGAATTTCCACCACGCCCTGGGACTTGATCTGTGCGCACTATGGAGAAGCGCCGCTCCTGGTGGACAAGGCCCGTCGGCCCCACGGTAGAGCGCGCCTGAAACCTTCTGTCTTGCCGGCTCCCCCCGCGGCAGGGTCGTCCCGAGGCAGGATCCCGTCTGACGCTGCGGGAAGAGACTATTTTAGCCTGCGCACTTCGCGCCTTGGAGGCCTGTCATTGCCGGAAGCTACTCCGCCTCTCCTCCGTGCCGTGGACCTCGGCTACCGCTACGGGGCATTCCAGGCTCTGCGAGGCGTGAACCTGGCCCTCCATCCCGGCGAGATCGTCGCGCTCGTGGGCCGCAACGGCGCGGGCAAATCCACTTTGCTGCGCTGCCTCGCCGGCTGGTTCCGGCTCGAGGAGGGGCAGGTGGATTTGACCGATGCAACGTCCGGGGGCCGCGACGCGCGCGTCGTGCTCGTGCCGGACACACCGTCCTTCTACGCGGAGCTCACGGCCTTCGAACACCTGCAGTTCATCGCGCAGCTGCACGGCCGCCGCGACTGGCGCGATGACGCCAGACGCCTGCTTCAGGCGCTCAACCTCACGGGCCACGAGCGGGCCTATGCCTCCTCCTTCTCCCGCGGCATGCAGTACAAGCTGGCGCTCGCCGTGTCGCTGCTGAGCCGCCCGGACGCTCTCCTCCTGGACGAGCCGTTCGGACCTTTGGACGCTCTCTCCTCGGAAGCCTTATGGGCGGAGCTCCAGCGCTTCGCGGCCGAAGGGCGCGCCGTGCTCGTCTCCGCGCACCAGACGCCGGGCATGGTCGCGCCACATCGCTTCCTGCTCCTCGAGGGCGGAGAGATCCGCGCCGAGGGCACCGCGCAGGAGCTGAAGCTGCGCTACGGCCTCGCCTCGCTGAGCGGCGAGGACCTGCTCCGCGCGGCGCTGCACGGCGAGGCAGAGGCGTGAGGCGGCGTCCCGCCCCCTTTGCCTTCCTGCGCCTGCAGCTGCGGCTCTGGTCGGCGGGGCTGCGCCAATGGCTCCTCTCGCTCGGCTTGATGCCGGACCGCGACGCTCCGGCCCTCGCCTACGCCTACGCCTTCTATGTCGCCGCGCTCGGCCTGCTCTGGGTGGGCACAAGCTGGGGTGCGCTCGTCAGCCTGACGCTGCAGGCCGCGGGCGCGCTGCCGCAGAGCGCGCGCGGCGCGATCGCCGCAGCCGTGCCGGGGCTCTTCCCTCTCGCCCTCGTCGCCCTCGCGGTGGCCGCGCTGCTCGGCATGCCGCTCCGCCTCTCCGGCGCGGACGTCGCCCACCTCACCGGGGCGAGCGTACCAAGGCGCCTGCTTGCCGCGCTGCGCTTCCTGCCCTCGGCGCTCGCGGTGGCGGCCATCGCCCTACCCGTCGGCACCGTCCTCGCCGTGCTGGCCACCGATGCGGCGTCGCACTATCTCGCCGCCACCGCGGCCATGCTTCCCCTGGCCGTTGGCGCCTACGCCTTCTACTGGGCCCTCGGACTCCTGCGCCTCGCCACGGCCAGGACCGCGCCGCGGGCGCTGCTCTGGCTCGTGCCGGTGGCAACGCTCCTGCTGCTCCTCTTCCGCTCGCCTCTCCTGGCCTGGCCGGGGCAGACCTTCATCCGGCTGGCCGTGACCGGAACCGTGCAGCTCTCCGGCCTGATCGCGTGGCTTCTCGCCGGTCTTCTCTGCATGCTGGCGGCCGCGGGGGCCTTGCGGCGGCCACTGCTCGCCGACGAGAGCCTGCGACGCAACCTGCTGCGCAGCATCGACGCCGGGCGGCGCTGGAACCCCGCGATCGCGGCGCAACAGCGCAGGGCCGCGATCCTCAGCCGCCGCCGGCCGTACCTCGCCCTACCCCGCGTCGGCGGCGCAGGCCTGCTCGCCGCGCGAGGCGCCCTCTGCCGCCTGCGTTACCCGCCATCGCTCTGGGGGCTCGTGCGCGCCGCGGCGATCCTCCTGGGCGGCCTCGATCTCGCCATCCTGCCTCTGCGCGGCGCGGGCTGGGTGATGTGGCTGCTGATCGTCATGCTCTACCAGCCGACGGCGCTTACGGAGGAGTTCCAGATGGACGAGGACCCGCTCTGGCGTCAGTTCATCGCCTTCGGGAGCCCGCGCCTCCTGCTCTACGACGCCCTCGTGCCGGGCGCCGTGGTGCTGCTCGCGGGCATCGTCGATGTCTTCCTGCTGCATCTGCCGCTTGCGGGCGCAGCGTCGGCCCTGCTGCTGCTCCTGGCCCTGTTGGCCGTCGCGACGCTCGCGCAGGCGGTGGCGGCGGCAGCGGGCCCCGCGCGGCGCCTGCCACTGCCGGACATCCTGCCGCAGGTGGTGGGCTACGGGCTCTTCGCCCTCTTCGGCATCCTCCTGCACGCCGCGCTCGTGGCGGCCGTCGTCCTGTTCGCCTACGCCGCAGTACTCGCAAGGCTGCTCGAGGGGCGCAAGAGTTCCGCGGCGCGTGCCTGGCCCGGTCGGGCAGACGGCAGCGGTCCATCGTGACATCCAAAGCGCCACCGCCGGCCCGCAACTTGGGCGGCCCGGGGGCCTCTCGGCGTCAGCCGCTGTTCAGAGCCCGATCTGGCGGCAACGCTCCGCGAGCTCCGAACGCTCGGCAGACTCGAGCCGCACCGCTGCGAAAAGATCCTGGCCACGCATCTTCTGCGCGATGAAGCTGAGGCCGTCCGCCCCCTGGCTGAGATATGGGCTGTCGATCTCGTTCGGGTCGCCGATCAGCACCACCTTCGTCCCCTTGCCCGCACGCTTCACCGTGATCGCCGCCTGGTGCGGCGTGACGTTCTGCGCCTCGTCGAGGATGAGGAAGCGCTGCGAGAAGCTCCTGCCGCGGAAGAACGACATGGACTTGAACTCGATCAGACCCTGGCGCTTCAGGTAGTCCACCCGGTCCTCGAGCGTCTCCCGCTCGGCCCGGTTGCCGTGGGTAGCTCGCCGCGGTCGCTCGAACAGCGTCTCGAGGGCGTCGTAGGCGGGCATCACCCACTCGCGCATCTTCTCTTCCTCGGTGCCCGGCAAGGCGCCGAGGTCCCGGCCCATCGGGACGATCTCGCGGGTGTAGACGACCTTCTCCATCTCCTGGCGCTCCGCGAACTCCATGCCGACCGCCATGGCGAGCAGCGTCTTGCCGGACCCCTGCGGTCCCAGGATGACGACCAGCGCCTTGCGGGGATTCAGGAGAGCGTCGAGCGCGAATACCTGCTCGTCGTTCCTGGCCTCGAGGCTGCCGTACACCTTCTGCCCCGGGTGGTAGCTCGAGAGCGGCCGGACGACGGAATCCGCCACCTCCCAATACCCCTTCTCCTGCAGGGCCACGTGGCCGACCCCGAAGCCGAGTTCCTCCTTCGGCCGCCCCCGGTAGAACCGGTCGATCTCGTCCGCCCCGAGCTTGGGCGCCTCGTGGCCGAGGCAGCTGGCGCAGAGCCAGGCCGTGCGAGGCGGGTCCATGTAGTACACCACCTCACGCGCGTCCCTGGCGCCGCAGCCCTCGCAGGGCTCGGCCACCGTCGCGAGGACGTAGTCGCTCTCCACCAGCGGCGAGCCCGGCGGGGCGAGACGCGCCGCCGGGGCTCCCTTCTCCTCCACCTCGCGGAAGATCGCGCGGCCGACGGAGATGCGGACGATACCGGAATGCTCCACCGGCCCCGCCTGATCGTTCAGGTAGGCCTCGGCCCTGACGCCCAAGGAGCGCGCCTTCACCCTGAGGTTGAAGTCGTTCGAGACGAGGACGACCTGCTCGTCCGGGTGGAGCTGCCGCAAGGCTGCGGCCACCGCCAGAATGCGGTGATCCGCCTTCTCGATGTCGAGGGCCTTCGGCAGGACCCCCGGTTCCTGATGGTTCAGCTCGATGCGCAGCGTGCCGCCCGTCGGCAGGGCCACGCCGGCGACGATGTCGCCGTCCGCGGACAGCTGGTCGAGAAGGCGGATCGCCTGCCTCGCGTTCGCGCCCATGGCGTCCAGATGCGTCTTGAAGCGATCCAGTTCCTCGATCGTGACGATCGGGACGATCACCGCGTTGTCCTCTCCGAACCTGAGCAGGGACTGGGGATTGTGCAGCAGCACGTTGGTGTCGAGGACGAACTGTTTGCCCAAGCGAGCATCCCCCTCGCCGACTGGAGCCTGGTGAACAATTGGCTGTGCTGGCCCGTACATCCTGGCGCGTCGCACGGCAAACCACGGCGTCATCATCTTGGGAGCCGGGCCGGATCGGCGGGAACCTTGCAGCGGGCCGGTTCGGACCCATCGCCGCGCGGTGCCGCGGCGCGACGGCTTCGGGCCGCGGGCGCGCGAGCGTCGGGAATAGGCCGCCAGTTTCTGGCGCTGGCAGGCGGTCAGTTTCGCGCCGGCCCAGCCGAAGCGTTAAAGGGCGGGACAAACGCGAATGGTAGGACACGCAACCGTCCACCCAACGACAAGGGGGGGATTCGCATGCGCTTTTCGCGTCAGTCGAGCGGCCAGCGAGTGGCGGCGAGAGTGATTCGCTACGTCGACCGGGTCCTGCTGGTGCTCCTTGCCTTCCGATTCGTCCTGGCGCTTTTGGGAGCCAACCCTCTGAACGCCTTTGCGCATTTGATCTACAGTTGGTCGCTGCCGTTCGTGAGCCCGTTCTTCACGCTGTTCGGCTACAACGTGATGTACGGCATCTCGCGCTTCGAGCTCTTCACCCTGGTCGCCATGGCGGTCTACTGGCTGATCGGCGAGGGCCTCGTGCGCCTCGTGACCATCACCCGACCGTAGCGCAAGCGTGCGCCGAGCGGCGGAGCGGCGCTCCGCCGCTGCTCCCTTATCGCCCCTTGGCGCCCTGCGTGCCCAAAGGCCTGATGTCGAGCGCGGGGCTGCGCAGCAGGGCGGTCGTATCGTTCCAGGCCTGGAGCATCCGACTTCTCTCGCTTCGGCTCAATGATCTGTCCGCGGCGACCGCCGCCGCGGAGAGCACCGGCAGCACCCTGAACCTGTAGGTCTCGCCGGCCGGCCGCTTTTCCACCCAGACCGGAAGGTAGCGCACCTGCGCCACCCTCGTGCCGGCCCTGTCCTTGACGATGTCGAGATACAGGATGATGCCGCAATCCGTGTAGCGCTGCTGCTGGTCGGCGATGAAGTTGCCGAGCGAGTAGGCGACAAGGCACCTGTGCCGGGATCCGTTCGCCTCGGTGGCCGTGACGGTCGCGATCTTCTGCACGACGTGCGGGTGGGAGCCGATGACGACGTCCGCCCCGTCGGCGGCCAGTTGGCCCGCGATGCGCCTCTGGACCGCGTTCGGCGTGCGCTGGTCCTCGATGCCCCAGTGCATCACCACGAGCACCAGGTCGGCTCCATCGCGCCGTGCCCGGCGGATGGCGGTGGCGGCGGCCCGGGGGTTCCAGACGTTGAGGGCGAACCGCTTGCCGGGCGGAAGGGGCAGTCCGTTGGTGACGGCCGTGTAGTTGAGCCAGGCGAGCTTGATGCCTTGGACATCCACGATGAAGGGACGCGCCTGCGCGGCCGCGGAGGCATAGGTGCCGATGTGCGCGAGGCCGGCGGCGGACAGCGTCTGGAGCGTGTGGACGATGCCAGGCCAGCCCATGTCCAGGCTGTGGTTGTTGGCCGTGGCGAGAAGTTTGATGCCGGCTCGCCGCACGGCGGGCGCCAGGGAGTCGGGGGTGTTGAAGCGGGGGTAGCCGCTGTAGCCGTAGGCTGGCCCCGCCAGTCGCGTCTCGAGGTTCGCCACGCTGTAGTCGGCGGCCCGCAGATAAGGGGTCGTCGCCGTGAAGATGGGGCTGAAGTCGAACGTGCCGTCGCGGGCGTCGTAGGCCGAGTCGAGGACACTCCGGTTGATCAGCAGGTCGCCCACGGCCGCCACGGTGATGTGCACCTCGCCTGCCGGCTGGGCGACACGCCCGGCGCCCGCGGCCGTCCCCGGGGCGAAGGAAGAGACCACCAGGACAAAGGCGAGCATTCGCCTGCGCGCTATGCGCACGAGCTCCACCTGCCGTGGTGATCCGTCCGATAGAAATCCCAGGTATCCCAGCGCCAGACGGTCGTCCGCGTCGCCTCGCCGGGTCCCGCGGCCTCGGTGACCACGAGGTCATTGCGCACGCCCCGGCCCTCCCGGCAGATCTTGAGGCGGACGATCGGCGGCGCGATGGCGGAGGACATCCAAACGGGCTTCATGGCTCCGGCCGAGAGGTCGAAGACGTACAGATGACAGGTGTAGGCGTCGTCCGGGCCCCTGAACCAGAACGGCTTGTAGCCTCCGTAGCTGCCCTTCTTCCAGACCACGAGATTCAGGGCAGGCCTGCCGTCGTTCGTCGAGTCGGCGATGACGAAGGCGGTGACGCGCCAGTTCGCGGGGCTTCGCCAGATCACATGGCGCCTTTCGACCACGGTCAGGCGCTCGTTCGCCAGGGTGTAACGCTCGGGGACACCATCCCCGTCGAGGTCGGCCGTTCGGCTTTCCGCCGCCGTTTGCGTCCCCAGTGGATGCGCGAGGCGCACCGGCAAGGCCAAGCCCGCCGCCGCCAGGAAAAGGACGAGCAGCGCCTTGCCCAAGGCGTCAGTCATTCGGCGGCGCTGGGGCGGTGAAGGTGCTGGTCCAGCTGGGCAGGGCGGGCCGCGGGTTCATGTGGCGCCACTCGGCGTCGGTCAGGCGGTCGCTCGCCGGCTGGGTGAACTCGTAGTACGGGTAGATGGCGCCGACCGCTATCCGGAGCGTCCCTGCCACCGGCACCACGACATAGATCGTGGACGTGCCGTAGGTCCCCTCTTCGAGGACGGTGCCGTTGGAGGTGTCCGTCGCCACGTCGGCGATGGTCTCGGCGGGATTGCCATAGGCGTCGTGAGGATCGCTGTATCCCTCGTCCTTCAGCGCGTCCAGCCAGAAATGCTCGAGCTGCCCACCGAAACTCTTGATCAGGTCATACTCGCCGCCAGTCAGCGGCTGGTTCGCGAGTTCCTTCTCGGAGATGGTCTCGAGGGCCAAAGAAAGCTCATAGAGCCTCTGCAGGTTCAACTTGTCCTGGGCCCCGAGCAGCCCGTTCCGCTCGAGGCTCTGTTCGGTCATGCGGCTGATGCCGGCCATGCGGGCATAGAAGACCGGGTTCGGCTCGACGTAGCCCCGAAAGTCCACCGGAGTCTCTGGTCCGCCCATCTCGGCGTAGACCTGCTTCGAGTAGAGAAGGGTGTCGTGCTTCAGCTCCGCCCAGCTGCCGAGAAAGGTGTCGAGTCCCTTGTCCGCCCAGGCCGTGTTCTGCATGAACGAGGGATAGCCGCTCCCGCGCGCCGGCAGGAGAGCATCCAAGGTGTAGAGCCAGCCCGTATAGAGGTCTTCCGTCCAGGCTTTTTGGGGCAGCCCCGACAGATCGGAGCGCAGCTTCGTCATGTTTGCGGGATAGTTCTGGAACGCCGTGTCCCCGGCCTTCCCCAGGATGGCGTAGGCCTCGCCGGAACCCATGGCCGCCGGGATGTCCAGGCCCTTCGGCAGCATGCGCGCCTGCCCTTGCGCGTTCGCGCCGACGTCCGGGTAGATGAGGTTCTGCATGATGTCCGCGTCGAGCGTGAACCGCTGGCCCATGAACATGAAGCCCTTGATCGCCTGGCTCCGATTCGCCGGACCGCTGGCGTTCAGGACCTGAACCGAGGCGATGCGCGGACCCGGCAAGCTTCGGGCCGCACGAACGAAGGCCGCGAACTTCAGCGGGCGCTCCACAAGGTCTCCCAGGGCGACCTGGTTCCCGTAGATCTTTTGGAGCAGCGTCATGTACTGTCCGGGCGTCAGGTCGTCGCTCCAGCCGGCGAAGAGGCTGCTCGTACCGTAGACCGCGGCCCAGTCCCGGCTCTTGTCGTCGCGCGCCGCCGCGAGCGTCATCAGGACGGCCGAGCGCGTCTCGCCCTGGTCGTTCAGCCGGAAGTCCAGGGTCCCGTACCACATCATGGCCCTGAAATACTCCTGCAGAGCGGCGCTGCTGGTGTAATGCCCCCTGGGGATGAACTGGGTGTAGTCTTCCTTGAGGCTCTCGCGTACGGCCTGGGTCTGGCCGATGCCCATCACGGGGGACGGGGCGACCGCGGCGTGCGCCTTGATGAGACTGAGTTCCTGGGAGACCTCTGCCGCCACGGCGGCGGGGACGGGCGCCTTGGAGCCGAGGAGAGTGGACGCCACCGCGAAGTAGGCCACGTTGCGCCTGGCGGCGCTGTCCCAGACGGTCCCCTTGAGGGAGCCGTACTGGGCGATCGAGCTCGCGAGCATCGTCTGCGTGAGTCGGCGCAGGTCCGGAACCAGCTTCTTCTCCTCGACCATGCGCAGGAGGTGGTCGAAATAGAGGTGGTAGTTGTGCAACATGGCGTCGGTCGTCACGAAACTGGGAATCTGGGCGTACTCGTTCATCTCGTAGGTCTGGAAATATTCCGGGTCTCCGCCGGGTATGACGACAAAGCCGTTCTTCTCCAGGAGGGCCATGGCCTGCGGGGACAGGTGAAAGAGCGAGGCGTTGGTGACGTTCTTCAGATCCGCCGCCACACGATAGGGTGGAACCGATGGAACGGCATGGACTGCGATCTCGGGGAAGCTCGCGAACGTTGCCGGCTGAGAGCCCGCGGGGAGGTAATCGGTCGCTGGCCGCGCGGACGCGCGGGCCAGCGGGGACACCCCTGAGCACGACCAGCTGCCCACGAGAACCGCGGCCAAAGCGACGGCCAAGGAGAGCGACCGGCCCGGCCTTCTCACGCTGCTCCACCTCCTTGGGCGACCCTTGGTCGCCCGTAGCGCGTCAGAGGGGCAAGTCTCCTGGATGGATATGCCATCCGCGACTCGACCGTACAGCCGTCGCTCTGGTGTGTCAAGGAACCTTCCGGACGGTCCGGAGCCGGACAAGCGTCCACCCGCCCTTCGCGTCGACGCAATCCGCGATGCCCCATGGGAGGGCCGCCCGAGGTCCCTGCAAAGAAACAAGGGCACACGTGTCGTCGCAAAAGACGACGCGTGTGCCCCGAGTCAGGATCCGGACGAACGGTTATACGAAGCGCCTCAACGCGAGGGCGATGTTGGCTCCGCCGAAGCCGAAGCTGTTGGACAGCGCGGCCGTGATCCTAGCGTCCCTGGCCTCGTTCGCTACGTAGTCGAGATCGCATACGGGATCGCGCTCTTCCTGATTGATGGTCGGCGGCAAGACCTGATGGAATAGCGCGAGAGCGGTGAAGGCGGCTTCCGCGCCGCCAGCCGCGCCGAGGAGGTGTCCCGTCATCGACTTGGTCGAGCTGACGGCGAGATTGTAGGCAGCTTGGCCGAACACGGACTTGACCGCGTTCGTCTCGCTGACATCGCCGATGTCGGTGGACGTGGCATGCGCGTTGATGTAGGACACCTCGTCCCGCGGGATTTCGGCCGTTTCGAGCGCTCTGCGCATGGCTCTGGCCGCGCCGGCCCCCTCGGGGTCCGTGGCGGTGATGTGGTAGGCGTCCCCCGTCATGCCGGCCCCGGCCAGTTCGGCGTAGATCCGGGCCCCGCGTCTCCGGGCGTGCTCAAGCTCCTCCACGATCAACGTCGCGCTGCCTTCGGCGAGGACAAAGCCGTCGCGGCCGCGGTCGAAGGGGCGCGATGCCGCCCAGGGTTGATCGTTGCGGGTGGAGAGCGCCTTGGCCGACGCGAAGGAGGCCATCGTGAGCTCGGTCAGCACCGCCTCGCTGCCTCCGCTCACGACGACATCGGCGTCGCCCCGCTGGATGGCATGGAGGCTGTCGGCGAGGGCATGGCCCGACGTCGAACAGGCCGACGCCGTGGCGTAGTTGGGACCCCGAAGTCCCCACCTGATCGAGATGATACCGGCGGCCATGTTGATCGCGCAGCCGGGGGACAGGAACGGAGTCACCCTCGCGGGACCCTTCTCCCGCAGCACCGCATCCGTGTCCAGGATGGTCGTGAGTCCACCCATGGCGCTGCCGAAGATCACGCCCGTGCGCTCGCAGAGGTCGCCCGAGAACTTGAGGCCGGCGTCGGCGATGGCCTCGGCGGTGGACTGCATGGCCAGGTGGATGAAGCGGTCGTAGCGGCGGACCTCTTTAGGCTCCAGAACGGAGGTCGGGTCGAAGGCCTTGACCTCGCCGGCGATCCGGCAGGGCAGGCGCGATGCGTCGAAGCGGGTGACCGGGCCGACGCCGGACCGGCCAGCCAGGATGGCTTGCCAGTTTGCGTCCTTCGAGTTGCCAAGAGGTGTGACGAGTCCGATTCCTGTGATGACCACACGGCGCTGCATCGGTCCTACTCCTCCCCCGAACGCGACGGAACCAGGTACGCGCGGAGCATGCCGAGGACCGTCCCCCGCATCCGGCGGACGTCGACCCCAGGGGTGGCGATGGACCACGACAGGGTCACGCCATCGGCCAGGGAGACGAGAAGCGCCGCGAGGGCGGAGGGATCGGCGTCCGGGCGAAACTCGCCGCTCGCGATCCCTTCCTCGACCACGCTCTTCATGTAGCCGAGCAGATCGGAGAATCGCCGCTGCAGGCCAAGACGCGCCGTCCGATCCTGCAGGGCCTCGCCCCAGGCCACCAGCAGCAGCCGGCCCGTGCCGGGGTGGCGGACGCGCAGGGCCAGGACAAAGAGGTCCACGCAGAGGCTCAGGCGCTGCCATGCGCCCTCCGCGTGCATCGTCAGGCGGCGGAAGAGCTCGGGGGTGCGCCCCAACCGTTCCTCGAGCAGCGTCAGCATCATGTCGCTCTTCGTCGGGAAATAGCGATAGAGCGCCCCGACGCTGAGGCCGCCGCGGGCGGCGATCTCGTCGATGGTCGCGAGCTGGTAGCCCTTCTCGACGAACACGGCCTGCGCGGCGTCAAGGATCGCTTGCCTTCGGTTCTCCTTGTGTTCAGCGGTGACCTTGGGCAACACGACGGCCCCTTCCCTAGGAAAGTGAGCGCTCGCTCATTATAACACGCAGGCCGACCCGTGGGAGTGCCATCATGGCCGCCGTCGGTTCGCGAGCGCCGGGAGGGACTTGCACGGGACTTCCATGCGGAACTCGCATGGCAACTTGCGTCCAGCCTACGCTTCCCGCACTGTACTGCGTGACCCTAGGGAGGTGCTCAGACCGATGGTACACACCGAGCCCGCGTCCGGCCGCCGTGGCTGGGCGATCGGGGTTTTGGTCTTCACGCTCATGGCGCTCGCGGGCCTCTACGTCGCGAAGTGGCAGCCTTACTACCTCAAGGCCTTTCACGCCGCGGCGACGCACACGCTCGGGCCCTCCATCGTGACGGGCACGGCGGCTTCCGCGCCGCCGTTCTCCTGGAACGCGGCTCTCAGCTACGCCATCGCCTACGGCAGGGCGATCTGGGTCGCGCTCATCGTCGGTCTGCTTCTGGGGGCCGGCGTGCAGACCTTGCTGCCAAGGGATTGGCTCCTGCGGGTGCTCGGACGGACGGGGGCCAAGAGCTCCGCCGTCGCCGGCCTCGCCGCCGTCCCTTCGATGATGTGCACATGCTGCTCCGCCCCGCTGGCAGTGGGGCTCGCGCGCTCCAAGGTGTCGCCAGGAGCGGTCCTCGCCTACTGGCTCGGCAACCCGGTGCTCAATCCCGCAACGATCGTCTTTCTCGGATTCGTGCTCGGCTGGGGCTGGGCGCTACTGCGGATCGTCGTCGGCGCCTTGCTCGTTGCCGCGGTCGCCTGGTACGGTAACCGCTACGTTCCGCAGGACGGGGTGCAGGGTGCGGCCGAGGCGGCCCTGGCCGCCTCGGCGGAACCGGCGGAGCCCAGCTTCATCGCCTGGCTCAGGGCGCTCTGGCGACTCGTCATCGGGCTCGTGCCCGAGTACATCGTCATTGTGTTCGTGCTGGGAGCCCTGCGCTCGGCCCTTTTCCCCATGATGACGCCCGCGCTCGGGCAGAGCCTCCTCCTGTTCCTGGGACTCGCCCTGGCTGGCACACTGTTCGTCATCCCCACCGCCGGCGAGGTGCCGATCCTGCAGACGCTCTTCGGCTACGGCCTTGGCTCGGCGGGCGGCGGTGCGCTGATGATCACGCTTCCGGCCGTAAGCCTGCCGTCCCTCTGGATGGTCGGGAAGGCGATGCCGAAGAGGAACCTCGTGGTCGTCGCCCTGATCGTGGCCGTCTTCGGCGTCCTCACGGGAGCGCTCGCCCTGCTCTTCGGACTGCGCTGACGCGGAGCGAGCCTGCTTGCAAAGCGGCCAAAACCAAGCCATGCCGCGGAAACCCGATAGGCAGACCCGCGCCGGGATCTCCCGCCGCGGGTCTGCCTTTACGCAAAGCCGCCTGTCCTAGAACGTGATCTCCCGGGACGGCACCACGCGGATCCGCCGGTCCTCGATCGCGATCTGCGCCAGGGTGCGGTTGTGGTGGGCGATGATCGTCTCCACCGGAATGTCCCCGTCGGGGCCGGTCACGTGGCCGTCCGCGGCGAGCGTCACGTCGTAGCCGTGGGAAAGCGCGCTGCGCACCGTCGTGTCGACGCAGTAGTCCGTCGCGCAGCCGACGACCGCAACGTGCTCGACGCCAAGGTTCTTCAGCCGGCTGTCGAGGTCCGTATGCAGGAAGGAGTCGCTCGAGTGCTTCACGAGCACCGCCTCTCCCTGCCGCGGGGCGATGTCCGGATGGATCGGGTAGTGGGGATGGCCTGGCACCAGGGTGTCGCCCGCCTGCAGACTGTGGTGCTGCATGTAGACGACCGGCAGGCCGCTCGCGCGGGCCTGTCCGATCAGGCCGCCGATGTGCTGCAGGACGGTGCGGTCGACCGGGTCGGTCGGGTCGATCGTCCCGACCTGCACGTCGATGACCAGCAAGGCCTGTGGCTTGTCCGACAACGCTGCTCCCCCCTCGCTGAATCCGATCAAGTGTTCGTCCGAATGACGCGGCGATCCTTCCCGGCAGCCCCTCTGGTGCCCCGGAACCGTTCAGGACGGGGGTAGGTCGCCGGTCTGCCGTTCGACACCCGCCCGAGGTTCCAGTACGCTGTTGCCGTGATGAGGCAAGCCATTTCGCCGGGTGGCGGGACGCGATCCCTGCGCCCGTTCTATTTCGGGATCGTCTTTTTCTACAGCGCGTACGTCCTGCTGCTGCAGGGTGTGCGCTGGGGCCTCGCCGGGGCAGCCGGATCTTCCTTCCTGCTCGCCGCCACCGTGGCCCTGCCCGTGCTGCCGCAGGTCCTGGCGGGCCTCTTGCGCCTCGAGTCTATCGGGGGGCGTCGCCCGCTCCATGCGACGGTGCTCATCGCCGCCGGCGCGCTCGGCGCCCTTGCGCTCGTCTCGTTCGCCGCGGGGGGACCCGTCCTGGCCGGCCTCCTGTTGGCCGCGACGCTGGTGGGCGGCTGGGCGGACGCTCTCGCGGTGCCGCAAAGCCAGGCTTCCCTGATGCAGGCCCTGCCTACCGCCGCCCGCGTGCGTGGCTCGCGCAACTTCGAACTGGCGTCGAGACTGCCATCCGTCCTCGCGCCGATCGCCGGCGGCGCCCTGATCTACGCGCTTGGGCTGCCCTGGACGCTCGCGGCGGCCGCGGGGCTCGTGGCCCTCGGCGGAGTCTTCTTCCGCGGCCGGGACACCCTGCGCAAGGATGAGGCGGCAGGCCGGAAGACCCTTACGCTCGGCCGCAGCATCGCCCTCATCCGCCACGATCGCTGGCTCCTCACGGCGCTCCTGGTGCGGGGCCTCAGCAACCTCGCGTGGCCGGCCTACACGATCGCGCTACCGCTCCTAGTCCTGCACCGGTTGCACGGCGGCGCGGCGGCCTATGGCGGACTTCTCGGCCTCTACGGCGTCTCGGTGATGGTCGCCGCCGCCCTCTCCGGCGGTCTCAGGCGGGAGTGGCTGCGGCAGGTCTACTTCCTATCCTGGGTCGTGACAGGCCTCGGCTTTGGCATTCTGGCCGTCGCGCCCTCGCTCCCGCTCGCGGGACTGGGCGCGGTGGTGGCGGGGGCCAGTTCTCCGTACGTGCACATGGCGCTCGACACGCATATCGGCACCGAGATCCCCCCCGAGGACCAGGCGTCGCTCTTCGCGTTCCAGCGCCTCGTGATCTCGGCGATGAGCATCATCGGCTCGAGTCTCGTCGGCTTGGCGCTGCTGCGGGCGACGCCGGGCGAGGTTCTGTTCGGGGCGGGCGCCATCCTGGCCGCGGCCGGCATCGCGGGAGCGGTGTCGGGCAGGCTGGGCCTGAGGCGCCAGCTTGCCCCGCCCGCGTGATGGCGAACGCCTGAGTGGCTTTGCGGCTTCGGATTCTGTCTGCCGTGGCGGGCGCGAGGCCGGTGCTGTCCCATGACCTGGACTCCCTGGCCCGGCTGGCCCGGTTCGGCCGGCTTCCCGGCATAGGCCTCCCGATGCGAGGAAAGGCTCACCTTCGAAGAGCAGCGCAGGGGGGCCCGGGCTTGCCACGCAGCCGCGCAGCGAACGTGCCATCGGCGGCGAATTCGCGCACAACTCATCCTTCGCCGCGAGATGTCGAGGGCAACGCCTCGCGTCTCGACGAGCGGCTGAACGCGTACCTCGCCGATCTGGTGGCGCAGGGAGATCTCGGGCGCGTGAGCGGCAGCGTCGAAACCGCGGAAGGGCGCATCCGCAGTCTTCTCGGCAGCGCGCCGGACCTCGTCTTGCGCCGTATTCGGCTCGGGTTCGCTCCTGGCCGGCCCACCCTGCTCGTCTACATCGACGGCATGACCGACCCGGACATGCTGGGCGCCACCATCGCCCGCCTCCTCGACGGAGGTCAGGAGTCCTCCCTGCCCGGCGACTTCGCGTCTGCCCTGCAGGCGCAACTGCCCCTCGGCGAAGTGGAACGGGAAGATCGCTGGCGACAGCTCTTCACACAGCTTCTGTCGGGCACGACCCTGCTCTTCGTCGAAGGTGTCCCGGCCGCCTGGATGCTCGACATCTCGAAGCTGCCGGCCCGGGGCGTCGGGAGGCCCCTGTCGGAGCCGAGCATCAAGGGTCCGCAGGAAGCCTTCAACGAGGTGCTCGTCACAAACCTGGCCCAGATCCGCCACCGCATCCACGATCCGAGGCTCGAGTTCGAAACGTTCCGTATAGGCTCCTATACCCGGACCACGGTCGCCCTGGCCCACGTGCAGGGACTCACGAATCCGGACCTGGTCCTGGCGGTCCAGCACCGCCTCGAAGCGATCGACCGCGACTACGTGCAGTACGCGAGTGAGATCTCACCTTACCTGCACCAGCACCCGCGCACCATGTTCCCGCTCATCCGCAGCACGGAGCGCGTCGACTGGATCGTGCGCGACCTGATGAACGGCAAGGTGGCGGTGCTGGTGGACGGCGACCCCTTCGCCTTCACGCTGCCCGTCGGCATGCTGGACTTTTTCCAGACGACGCAGGACTACATCTTCTCCGCGTGGGAGGCCTCGCTTGTACGGCTGGTGCGCCTCGTAGGCGTCTTCGTCGGCCTCTACCTGATGCCGCTCTACATCGCGCTCTTCTCCGTGAATCCCGACCTCGTACCGACGAAGTTCGTGCTGACGGTGGCGGGGGCGCGCCAGCACATCCCGTTCCCGCCCGTGATGGAAGTGGCCGTCATGTGGATCATCATCGAGCTGCTGCGCGAGGCGGCGAACCGCCTGCCGCAGCCGCTCGCGACGACGCTCGGCACGGTGGGCGCGGTCGTGGTGGGCACGGCCATCGTCAAGGCGGGCATCGTCGACCCGATCATGATCGTGCTCGTGACCCTGAGCGCGATCGGCCTGTACACGATTCCCGCCTACGAGATGGGTGCCGCCTTCCGTTGGATGTTCTGGATCATGGTCATCGGCGCGTCGGTCGTAGGGGTTTACGGGATCATCCTCGTCTCGGTGGGCCTCGTCGGCTACATGTCGGCGCTCGAGACGTTCGGCGTACCCTACCTGGCGCCGTTCGCGCCGCTCCTGCCGCAGGAGCTCGGCGACTCCGTGCTCCGCATGCCGCTGCCCTGGCTGCGGCGCCGCCCGGTGACGAACCATCCCCTCGACCGCCAGAAGTCCAGGCCGCCCGAGACACCGGACCCGGTCAACCTGCGCGATCTCCAGGGCCAGGGCCCCTCGTGAGGCGCAGGGCCTTGGCCGTCGTCCTGCTCGGCGTTTTCCTTCTGCTTGGCGGCTGCTGGGACAACCGCTCGATCGAACACCGCGCGATCGTCCTGATGATCGGAATCGAACCGGCGCAGGACGGCCTCATCTCGGTCTACTTCCAGGTGCCGACCTCGCAGGCCCTCTCGTCGCTCTCGGTGAGTTCCTCGCCCTCGAGCGCCAGCCCCGCCACCTATGTCGTCGGCGGAGTCGGCAAGACGGTGGCGCAGGCCATGACCCAGGCGCAGGCCAAGTCGAGTGGGGACCTCTATCTCGGCCAAGTCCAGGAGATCGTCCTGTCGAGTCAGCTGCCCGCCGCCCAGTTCGAGGATGTCCTGGACTTTCTCGCCCGCATCGGCCCCATGGACAAGACCTCCTACGTCGCCGTCTCGCCCGATCCGATCCAGCACATCACGCAACACCAGCCGCAGGAGGGGCTGCTCCCTGCCCTCTATCTCACCTCGTTCTTCAGCTGCCGGCATTGCCAGGAAGTGTACCTGGCGCGCACCGTGTGGGACGCGGAGCAGCACCTGCAGACACCCGGAATGAGCATGTGGCTGCCGGTCCTGAGGGATCACGAGGCCAACTTCAGGATCGACCAGGCGGCCCTCTACCGTCAGGGCCAGCCTGTGATGACCTTGACGCCTGAGCAGACGGTCTACCTCGGATACCTGCTCAACGCCACCGCCAAGGCATCGCTGCCGTTCACCCTGCACGGGGCGCCCGTCAGCGTTCGCGCCCTAAGGTCCCGGACCGCGACCCACGTCGTGCCGGAGGCAGGGGGAGTGCGCCTCGTGGCCGACCTCAAGGTCCAGGGCATCCTGGACACCCTGCCGCCAGGCGAGGCGACCATCGCCAACCTGCGCGCGCTGGAAATCGAAGTGAGCCGCGGCATCGCGGCCCAGGAACTCACGCTGATCCGGTCGATGCAGCGTCAAGGGGTGGATCCCGTCGGTTTCCTGGCGCCCTACCTCTGGCAGCACCAGAGCCTGATGCCGCAGGCCAACGAGCTCTACCGCAACGCCGGCGTGGAAGTCCGGGTCCATACCCGCATCATCGAGGTCGGCGATGTGCTCTGAAAGGAGGCCCCGCAGTTGAGCGGCCGCATTTCGATCGGCCAGTTCGCCACGATGCTCACCGCGGCCTATGTCGCGTCGGGCATCTTCGCCTTCCCGCGCGAGCTGGTGGCCCACGCCGGTCCCGAAGCGGTGTACGCCTTCCTGCTCGAGTGCCTGGCCGCCTTCTTCGGCCTCTGGCTCTGGTTCCGGGTGAACAGGATCCACCCCGACGCTCCCCTGAGCTTCGCGCCAGATCTCCTGTCGGTCTGGCTGGCCTTCCCGGCGCTCATCTTTACCTTGGTGCTGCACGTGGCGCTGGCGGTCGTGGTGGTGAGCGATTTCGCGTTCGTCCTCCACTCCTTCTTCCTGATCGAAACCCCGCTCATCGTGCTCCAGGCCTGCGTCGTCCTCGTCGCGGGCTATGTCGCCTGGTTCAACCTGCCGGCGCTCGCGCGGACGATCCAGTTCCTCTACATCCTCGCCATCATCGTGACGGTCATGATCGGCCTGCTGCTGCTGCCGCACATCACCAGCGTCTACGCGGTCGTGCCGACGCCCGAGATCTCCCTGACCCCGCTGCTCTACGGCGCCTACAAGGGTTCGTACCTCTTCTGGGGCTACGAGCTGACGGTGACGCTCTACCCCTTTCTCAGGCCCCAGGACCGGGCGAAGGCGGAGAAGCACGCCTACATCGCCATGGCGATCACTTTCTTGTTCTTCGCCCTCGGCTATGTCCTGACGCTCGGCGTCTCCGGCCCGGAGCTTCTGGTCCGCGAGATCTGGCCAGGCGTCTCGACGATGCGACTCGTCGACATCGGCACCTTCCTGATCAACAAGCTCGGCCTGCTCCTGGTCACGTTCTGGGGACTCTTCGTGCTCACGTTCGTCATGTCGAGACTCTGGTGTCTCGCGTACGACGTCTCGCCGCTCTTCAGAAACTTCTCCGCCGGCTGGTACCGGGGCATGCTCCTCTTCTTCGGCGCCATCGTGCTCTGGGGAGCCCATTCCTTCCCCACGCCGGTCCAGCTCATCGCGTTCGCCCAGGGCTTCCTGGTGCCCACGGTGCTGATCTTCAACTTCGCCATGCCGCCGGTCTTTCTGCTGGCGGGGGCGCTCCAGCACCGCCGGGCCGCTCTGCGCACTTCGCCCTGACGCGGTCCGGCGCGGGCAGGACGCCACACGGCCGATAGAGAACACTTGTGCCAATTGCGGCCCTTCGCCTTGGTTGCGAGGAGCCCTGTCCAGCAGGAGTGAAGCGATGCAGGCCCAGCTCGAAGCCGTGCGAAGGGCTCTCGTCGCATACCTGGGACTCGCCGGGCGCGTGCGCCACCCGTTCGCCGAGACGGTAAGGGAGCTCGGCGCCGTGCAGATGGATCCGATGCGCGTCGTCGCCCCGGCGCATCTCCTGACCGTGCGTCTGCGCCGCGGCCCGACGACCGAGGCGGCCTTCTCGCGTGCGCTCGCCGCGGGTGGGGTCTTCGAGGCGCGGCTCAAGGAACGCTGCATCGTCGCGCGCGAGGACCTTGCGGCCGCCGTCGGGGAGTTCCACAGGATCCGCGGCATGAACCTGATCGAGGAGCGCGGCCTCGCCGACGTTGCGCGCGGCATTCTCGCGACGCTCGAACGGGGAGCCCGCTACAGCCGAGAACTCGCCACCGAACACCGGGTGGCCAGCTTCTGGGACCAGGACCCGACCAGCATGAAGGCGACGACGATGGCGCTCGACATCCTCTCCGAGGAGGGACGGGTGATCGTCACCGGCAGGCGTCGCGGCGAGCGGCGCTACGATCTCCCGGAGCGGCTCTTCCCCGAATGGGAACGCACGATCGCGCATCCGGGAGCGACACGCATCGCGGCCGGTCTGCACTACGGCCGCACCATGGGCCTCTTCGGTCCGTCCGACCCCTACCTCGGCTGGGCGGTCAGGGGCGGGGCGTCCACGCGCGGGGCCCTGATGCGGGAACTCCTCGGCGCGGGGGCCTGGCAGGAGCTTGAGATCGAGGGCATCCCCCGCCGCTACCTCTGTACGAAGGAGTTCCTTGCGCTCTGCGCCGACCCGCCGCGGATCCGCGGCGTGCACCTCCTGGCGCCGCTCGACAACCTCCTCTGGGACCGGCGCCGCCTGAAGGACCTCTTCGATTTCGCCTACACCTGGGAGGCCTACACCCCTGCCGCCAAGCGGCGGGTGGGACCGTACGGCATGCCGGTGCTGGTGGATGGGAGGCTGCTCGGGGAAGTGGACGCGCGCCGCGATGCCCGAGGGGTCCTGCGTTGGCGGCTCCTGGAGCGCGTGCGGCTGGGGGTCGGGGACCGCCGGCGCGTCGAACGCGCCGTGGGCCTCCTCGCCCGGGACCTTGGCGCCGAGGCGGCCCCCGCCCAGGACCTGATCTAGAACGGACGCGAAAGATCCGTCTTCGACCGAATCCGCCAGCAGAAGGAGACTCCCCTCGCCTGTCCAATTAACCTAACGATCGTTCGGCAGGGAGGGACGCCGCCTTGGAATCGTCCCAACAAGGCAGCAGCCGCAAACGCCTGCTCGACGTGTCGGCGCGGCTCTTCAGGGAGCTCGGCTTCCACGCCACGTCGATGCGCGACATCGCTCGGGCGGCCGGCATGCGGCCCGCCTCGATCTACCACCATTTCGACAGCAAGGAGGCCATCCTCAGGGAACTGATGTGGGGCTTCCTCGTCGAACTGCTCTCGAGCGCGCGCGATGCCGCGGCCCGGGCCCACGACGCGCGGGGGCGCCTTGGAGCGATCATGCGGACGCACATCCGCCTGCACGCCACCAAGGCCACGCTGGCCTTTGTGGCCGACACCGAGCTGCGCGCCCTGCAAGGCGTCGCGCAACAGGAGATCCTGATGCTCCGCGACCGCTATGAGGAACTCCTGCAGGACGTCCTGCGGCACGGCGTGGAGGAAGGCACCATGCACCTCGGCGACGTCAAGCTCGCGAGCTATCAGCTTCTGGCGATGGGCACCGGCGTCGTGTTCTGGTGGCGGCCGGAGGGCCGTCTCAGCCTGGAAGCGGTGGTGGATCAGTACGTCGAGGCCGCCTTGCGCATGTGCGGCATCGCCACATGAGCCGAACCGGAAGGGGATGACGGAAGGTGCTGCCGTTCGGGATCTCAAGGTCGCTCAGTCCGGAAGGAACCTTGCCGATGGATGCGGAGCGGCTGGACAGCACCGGCGGCCCGCGGGCCGACGAGCTCGAGATCGCGGTCGAGGAACTCCTGATCAGCTCCACGGCCTTTCGCACGTTGATGGCGGCGGACGATCCCGCCGGGCGCCTTCAGGCTATCGTGGCGAGAGAGGGCCGCTTCCGCGACCCGGAGACGGGGGCGGGCGGCGTGCTGCTCGGGCGCGTCGCCACCGTCGGCGACAAATTCCACTCGGATCCCGAGCCGCGGGTCGGGGCGCGGATCGTGACGCTCCTGTCGCTCGCGGGCACGCCCCTCAGGGTGGAGCGGGTGCTCGGCATCGACCCGGTGCGCATGGCGGTGCGGGTGGACGGGACCGCCTTCGTACCCCAGGGCGCGCCCTGGATCGAGCCGCCCGCCGACCTCGCGAGCGAGATCGCCCTCGCGACGCTCGACGTCTGCGGCGCCCCGGCGCACGCCAACCGGCTAGCCAGGGCGGGAGACGACGTCGTCGTCCTGGGCGCCGGCAAGGCGGGCATGCTGGCCGCCCTGGCCGCGGCGGAGCGGGGCGCCAGGCTGATCATGCTCGAGAGCCGTCCTGAGCGCCTCGAGGCCGTGCGGGCGGTCCTGCCGCTCGCCGGCGCCGCCGTCGTCGACGCCACCAATCCACTCGCCGTGCACGACGTCGTCTACGACCTGACCGGCGGCAGGGGTTCCGCCTTGACCTTCTCTTGTGTCAACGTGGCGCGCGCGGAGTCCGCCGCCTTCCTCTCGACGCGCGACGGCGGCACGGTCGTGTACTTCTCGATGTCGACCGACTTCGCGCGGGCGGCGCTCGGGGCCGAGAGCGTGCAGCGCGACGTCCTGATGGTGATCGGCAACGGCTACCTGCCCGGTCACGCCAGCTACGCCCTCGATCTGGTGCGGCGTCACCCCGAGATCCACGGGCTCCTCCAGACCAGCGGGAAGGGGGGCGAGGCCAACTAGCTCTCGCGTACGGTTCCACGATTCAGGGGGAGGTGTTCCATTCGTGGTGCAGGGGGAGAAGCTCCGCAGGGAGTTGCGCATCCGGGACCTCTTCTTCGCCAACATGGCGGGCATCATCGGCTCGGGCTGGCTCTTCGGGGCGATCTATGCCGCGAACATCGCCGGTCCCGCGTCGATCCTGGCCTGGCTGATCGGCGGACTTCTGATGCTCGTGCTCGCGCTCGTCTACGCCGAGCTTGGCGGCATGCTGCCGAAGCCCGGCGCCCTGGTCCGCTACCCGCAGTTCTCGCACGGCAGCCTCGTCTCGTTCATCCTGTCCTGGTCCGTCTGGATCGCCTACGCCACGGTGGCGCCGCTCGAGGCGGAGGCCTCGGTGCAGTACGCGTCGTACTACGTGCCCGCCCTGGTGCATGGCAGTTCCCTGACGCCCGTCGGACTCGTCACGGCCGCGCTGCTCGTTCTTGTGTTCTTCATCCTCAACTACTTCGGCGTCAAGCTCATGGCGCAGGTGAACGGCTTCGTCACCGCCCTGAAGATCATCGTGCCGGTACTGACGATCGTCGTCCTGCTCTTCGTCGGCATGCACCCCGCGAACTTCAGCCACTACGGCGGGTTCATGCCCGGCGGCACGGCGTCGATCCTCTCGGCGATCACGGTCAGCGGCATCGCCCTGTCCTACACGGGCTTCCGCCAGGCGATCGACATGGCCGGCGAGGCGAAGAACCCGGCGCGCGACGTGCCGCGCGCGGTGATCGCCTCCATCCTGGTGACGATCGTGATCTACACCCTGCTCGAGGTGGTGTTCGTCGGCGGCCTGACGCCGGCGGCCCTCGCCCACGGCTGGGCGAACCTGAACCTCAGCTCCCCGTTCGCGGACCTGGCCCTGGCTCTCAACCTCGGCTGGCTCGCCACCATCCTGTTCGGCGACGCCGTGGTGTCGCCGTCCGGCACCGGCCTGATCGCCACGGCGAGCACAGGCCGCGTCGTCATGGCGATGGTGGACAACGGTTACGCGCCCCAGAAGCTCGGCGAGACGCACCCGCGCTACAAGGTGCCGACGCCGGCGCTCTGGGTGAACCTCGTCATCGGCATCCTGTTCCTGCTGCCCTACCAGGGCTGGGAGTCTCTCGTGACGATCGTCTCCTCGAGCACGATTCTCAGCTACATCCTGGGTCCGGTGAGCGCGGCCGTCCTGCGGCGCACGGCGCCGGAAATCCAGCGGTCGTATCACGTCAAGGGCATGAACTGGGTGGCCCCGATCGGCTTCGTGATCGCCACCCTGATGATCTACTGGGCGGGCTGGCCGCTCGTGGGCCAGCTGCTCGTGGCCATGGCGGTCGGGCTGCTGATCTACGCCTACTACTTCACGCAGGGCCGCTTCCCGCGCGAGCACCTGCGCTCGGGCGCCTGGCTCGTGGGCTACCTCGCGTTCATCGGCCTCATCTCGTGGGCAGGTTCGTTCGGGACGGGGGCGAAGTTCATCCCCTACCCCTGGGACATGGTCGTCGTGGTCGTCGGCGCGCTGCTCTTCTTCTACGCGGGCGTGAAGAGCGCACTGCCGCTTCCCCTCGACTCGCCCTACCGCCAGGAGCTCGCGACCAGCGAAACTCCGGCGGACTGACCCATGTCGCCTGGCGGGGCCCGGCCCCGCCAGGCCGTCCCGCGGCAGATGGGAGGCTGGGTGGTTGAAGGTCCAAACCACGCTGCGCATCGCGGCGAGTGACGCGCATTACGGCGGAAACCTTGTCGACGGAGCCTACCTGCTCCAGCTGTTCGGCGATCTCGCGACCGAAATCTGCATCCGCCACGACGGCGACGAGGGGCTCTTCCGCGCCTACACCGCCGTGGAGTTCCTGGCCCCGCTCCACGTGGGAGACTTCGTCGAGGCGACGGCCGAACTCGTGGAGGTGGGGCGCACGTCGCGCCGCCTTCGCTTCACGGCGACGAAGCTGATCGTGGCGCGCCCGGATCTGCGTGCGTCCGCGGCCGAGGTGTTGGCTTCGCCCGTGACCGTGGCCACGGCGGAGGGCGTCGTGGTCGTGCCGCTCGAATGCCAGCGGCCGCGCGGGGACGTCTGAGCCATGGATCCCTTGATCATCACGGCCGCCCTGACAGGGGCGGAAGCCACCCGTGAGCAGCAGCCGAACCTGCCGGTGACGCCGGAGGACCTGATCGAGGCCGCTGTGGCTTGCCGCGAAGCCGGCGCCGCCATGGTGCACCTGCACGTGCGCGCCGAGGACGGGACGCCCTCTTCGGACCCGAAACTCTTCCGCCGGGCGGTGGCGGGCATCCGCGAACGGACGGACCTCATCGTCCAGGTCTCGACGGGCGGCGCCGTCGGCATGTCCGAGAACGAGCGGCTCGGCGGGCTTGCCGCAGGTCCGGACATGGCCAGCCTGACGCCGGGCAGCGTCAATTTCGGCAGCGATGTATTCCTCAATCCTCCCGATCTCGTGCGGCGGTTCGCCGCACGCATGCAAGACCTCGGCATCAAGCCGGAGATTGAGATCTTCGATCACGGCATGATCCCCATCGCGCTCTCCTTGCAGGCCGAGGGCCTCGTGCCGTCGCAGGCCCACTTCGATCTTGTGCTGGGCGTGCCCGGCGGAGCCCCTGCCGATTTCGAAACCGCCATGCTTCTCATGCGGCAGCTCCCGGCCGGCAGCACCTACTCCATCGCCGCGGTCGGCCGTGGCCAGCTGCCGCTCAACACGTTCGCCATCCTGGCCGGAGCCCACGTCCGCACGGGGCTTGAAGACAACATCTACTACTCCCGTGGTCGCAAGGCGGCCTCGAACGCGGAGCTGGTCGCCCGCATCGCGCGGATCGCAGGGGAGTTGGAACGCCCGCTGGCGACCCCTGCCCAGGCGCGCGACATCCTGCACCTGGCCGGGCACTGAACCGCGGTTGCCGGCCGCCTGCCGACGCCCGTCTCCGCCCCGCGGCCGCGACCGCCAGAACCGGCGGGCGGCTGGCAGGTCACGCCAGTCGGTTCGCGAAGTCCAGTCCGGGGTGGTCCTTGTGGTTCTTCCCGGCGCGCCATGGCATCGTCACCTGGGTATCTACGCGGTCACCCGGGACGATCCGCGCGGTCTGCTCGTCGTCCGCAAGACCCGAGGCCCCTACTGCGGACTCCACGACCTGCCGGGCGGTAGCCTCCACGACGGGGAGTCCCTGACGCAGGCCCTGCAGCGCGAGGTGCGCGAAGAGACAGGTTACGACTGCCGCGTCACGGGAGAGCTTGGCGTGCACGAGTTCCTCGCGCGCGGGGCACACGAAGGCACCCATTACACCCATCACATCGCGATCTTCAGGATCGTCGAGCTCCTGGGCCGCACAGCGGAGGTGGCCGAGGAGGTGCCGGACCTGGCGGGCACGGAGCGGAACGACTCCTCGGGCCATCTGTTTCTCCGCCTCGACGAGGACGCAGAGACGTGTTCGCCGCTCGTGCGGCGGTGCTTCGCCCTCCTCGGCGGCCGGGCGTACCCACAGGACCTCGCACTCTGGGACCCCGTCACGTGAAGGCCCTTTCGCCTCTTGCCTGAACCTCGCGACTTGGAGGCTCCAACATGGCAGACTTGTCCGAAACGCGCCGGGAGTTCGACCTCTGGGCCGACAGCTACGAAGAGGACGTGCGCAAGGGCCTCGGCGTCCTCGAGGGACATGACCAGTCCCTGGCGAAGGCGACGGGGCTCCTGTCGGTCAAGCCGGGGCAGAGCATTCTCGACATCGGCGTCGGCACGGGAGCCTTCGCTGCCCTCTTTGAAGAGCGAGGGGCGAAGGTCACGGGCGTCGACCTCTCCCTGCGCATGCTGGAGCTCGCCAAGGAGAGGCACCCGGACTGGCCCCTCTTCGACGGCCACTTCCTGGCGTTGCCCCTCGCCGACTCCACGATGGACGCCGCCATTTCGGCGTTCGCTTTCCATCATCTCGAGACAGCGGAGCGCCCGGATGCCCTGCGGGAGATCTTCCGCGTGCTGCGTCGGGGAGGCGCCTTCCTGCTCGTCGATATCCTGTTCACCGACCAGGCCGCGAAGGACCTGGCCCGCCACCGCCTGGGCGACCAGTGGGAAGAGGAGAACTACGCCGTCTTCCCGGATATCGCCAGGGCGGCCGCCGAGGTGGGCCTCGCGGCGGCGTTCACCCGCCTTTCCGACCTGCATGGCGCCGTTCTCTTCGAGGCGAGGGAGCGATAACACGGCATTGCGCCCAGGCCCTTTAAGCCCGCCCGCCGCAAGCGGAGCCCGCTTCGCAAGTCCCGAAGTGACGCTTGGAATGGGGTGCGAGGTGGAGGACATCCGCTGGGACTCGGTCGCGTCCCTCTACGACCTGTACGTGACCGCGACCTTCGACGTGCCGTTCTTCCTGGCGGAAGCCAAAGCCGCCGGGGGACCGGTGCTGGAGCTGATGTCCGGCACCGGCCGCGTGTCGCTGCCGCTCGTCGAGGCCGGCGTCCCGCTCACCTGCGTGGACGCTTCCGGGGAGATGCTCCGCCGCCTGCGGCAGAAGCTGTCGGCGGGCGGTCTCGAGGCCACGGTGGTACAAGGGGACGTCCGCCAGCTCGACCTCGCAAACACCTTCGACCTCGCCATCCTGCCCTTCCACTCGTTCTCGGAACTCGTGGACCCCTTCGACCAGCATGCCGTCCTCGCCGCTGTCCACCGTCACCTGCGCCGGGGCGCGAGGTTCATCTGCACCTTGCACAACCCCAGCGTGCGGCGGACCTCCGTGGATGGGCAGCCACGCCTGGTCGGGAAGTTCCCGCTTGAGGGCGAAGGTTCTCTCCTGCTCTGGAGCGCGTCGCGATTCGCCGGGCAGGATGGAGTGGTGGAAGGAGTGCAGGTCTATCAGGAGTACGACGCCCGAGGGGTGCTGAGGCGGCAGCGCATGCTCGACATGCGCTTCGCCCTGATCGCACGGGAGGAGTTCGAGCAGCGCGCCGTCGGGGCGGGTTTTCGCGTCGCAGGTCTCTACGGGGACTACGACCGCTCACCGTTCGAGATGGACTCGAGCCCGTACATGATCTGGATCCTCGAAGCCTGACGCAGCGACCTAGCCGCCCGGGAAGGCTCGGTACGGGACTTCCCGCGCGCTCGGTCCCATGCCCTTTCCCGCGCAGGAAAGCCGGCTCGTATGGCGAACTGTTGTTTGGTGTAAGGGGGAGTGCATCGTGGCGGACGAACTGAAGGTCCATCTGAACGAGGCGGACCTCGCATGGAACGTGGAGAGGTCACCCAAGGGCCGGTTCGAGGTCCATGAGAAGTTCCTCTCGAACCGGCTTGTCGCTCCGGTTCGCGAGCAGGCGAGCTTCGCCTCGCCCGACGGCCCCCTCGTCCGTCCACGGCCGTTCGAGGTGGACATCGTCAAGGTGCCGCCCGGCAAGTGGGCGTGGCCGCGGCACTACCACAGCGTGCAGTGGGAGTATTACATCGTGGTTTCGGGCCACGGCGAGATGGTGCAGGAGGAGGGCGTCCCGGCCATCCCCATGAATCCCGGTGAACACATCATCCAGCCGCCCGGCTGGGTCCACACCATCGCGAACACGGGCGACGAGGACCTCGTCTACTACGTCGTCGCCGACAATCCTGAGGACGAGCACTGCTACTACCCGGACTCCCGGAAGTGGGCGGCGGCCAACGAAGTCTACCGGCCCCAGAAGGTCGGGTACTGGGACGGAGAGGAATGACCGTGCGATCCTGAGGGGCCGCGGCTGGGGCGATGGCGGCTATCGCGCAGGCACCACGCCGCCGGGTTCGTCTGCCGCTGGGGCCAGTCAGGACGCTGGAGCACCCACAGGCGGGAAATATGCCCCAAGCCAGTCGTGCACGATGTCCAGGAGCTCCTGGTCGATCGGCTCCTGACACTGCCGCTTGTAGAGCTTGACGAGGCTGAGCATGCGGATCGGCTCCTCGGTGCGCCGCAGGGCATGGGTCATGTCGGGGATCACGTGCCACTCGGACGGGCCCGCAACGGTATCGGCGATCTTGCGCGCGTGCTCGGGCAGGACCTGCACGTCCTTCTCGCCGGTGATCGCGAGGGTCGGGCAGGTCACTTTCGGCAGATCCTGCGCCACATCGTAGGCGAAGTGCTCCTGGATCCACCTGACGTTCATCTTCACGCCGGAGATCCGGATCCAGGGCCGCTCGGCATGCAGGATGCGCTCCATGGTGGCCCTGGCCTTGCGCGTCTGGCTCTCGGGCACGCGCAAGAGGCGGATCAGAAAGCCGGCGAAGCCGCGCATCTGCCTGAGCTCCTCAAGGGCCTGCTCCTGCTGGCGGGGCGACGTGGCCGCGAGCGATTCGCAGGGACCCGCGAGCAGCACGAGTCCCTCGACGCTCTCGCGGGCATTCGCGGCCGCCGCGAGAATGCAGCCCTCGCTGTGGCCCAGGATGATGACGCGACACTTGGCGTCCACCGCGCGCTCGCGCAGGTAGCGGACCGCCGCCATGACGTCGTCGACGCGGTCCCAGAGGCCCACGGTTAGGGCATCGCCGGGACTCTCGCCCACGCCGCGCTTGTCGTAGCGCAGCGTGTAGAAGCCGTCGGCCTCAAGCTGGCGCGCCAGGTCCCGATAGATATTCATGCGCAGCCGCTTCGCGTTTCCGTCTCGGTCGATGGCCCCGCTGCCCGCGATGATCAGGACGGCGCCGCGCGCCGGGCCCACCGGCGTGCCGAAGGTACCGGCGAGGGGCCCGGCCGCGCCCGCGAATCGGACCTTTTCTTCCCCGGCCTCCGCGATGGGCTTCAACGGGGATCCCCCTTCCGATCGGAACCGTCGCCGGCCCGGGGCGGGACGTCGGGGACGACGATGCTGCTGAAGATCATCGGCCGCCGTCCTGGGCCGGGTCCAAGGGCCATCGCCCTTTGCGCGATCGCCGCCGACTCGGCCCTGAGCTCCCCGAGCTCCACGTCGCTCAGGTAGAGCGTCGCCTGGCTGTAGCTCAGGCCGTCGGCCGCGTAATCGACGTGGCCGCGGTCGATGTAGCGCTCGAATCCGTCGATCACGGACGCGATGAACGCGAGGAAAAGACGCATGTGCCCATCACGGTCCAGGCTTCCGAGCTCCTCCGGACTGATCGCGGTCTGGCGCAGACTCACGGCGTAGGTCCGCTCGATCGCCCCGCGCACGCGGCTTTCCGCAACGACCGAGACGACATCGCCCTGCACCAGCAGCTTCAGGTGACGGTACAGGGTGGCCGGCGGCACGTCCGGCATCACCTTCGCAAGCTCTCGCGTGGTCAGCGGCCGGGGGAGCAGCGCCTGGATGATCCTGAGGCGCACGGGGTGCAGGATGAGGTCGCCCTTGGACTTCATAGCGGTCACCTCTATCGTTATCGATAATGATGTTAATAGGGTCAGGCCCGGGCTGTCAACGCTGGACGATCATCCACCTTGTGACGTTTCGCCCTGGGCAGGCCGGGTTCGACAGGTGTGCGGACGTGGCCCCGCCAGGGGGTTGCGCCGCGAGCGCAAGCCGCCGTCGCGCCGATGACCCGCCGCCCCGGACCCGGCCCGCTCTTCCCGACCCTGCGGATTCGCGTCGATTCCTGGGGGCACTTTCGACGCTTCATCCGACACCGTTCCATCCACGCCGTCGGTATCCGCGGGGTACGGTGGATGGGTGCGGCGGCAGGCTCTGCGCCTTCCGCCACCGCCGCCGCCGTGACGGTGAGACAAGCCTGCGGAGGTTCCCCGCGTGCACGCAATCGGGAGGCAGTTCGACCCCTGGCCCGCAAGCGAGCGAGCTCTCTCGCCGAGGCGCGTCCACGTCGAGGCGGCCGTCGTCTCCATCCTGGCCACGGCGCTGGATCTCGCGGCGGGCCTCTACATCAATCTCGCGCTGAACTACACGAAGTCGGACGCCTTCTCCCGCGTCGCCAACGCGTTCTACGTGCTCTACAGCAGGACGCCGCACCTGGCGGCGATCGGCTTCGTCTGGAACCCCCTGCCGTCGCTTCTCGAACTCCTGCTCGTCCCGCTGAAGGCGCTCTGGCCACCGCTCGTCACCAGCGGCGTCGCCGCCGTGGTCTGGAGCGCCGTGTTCGGGGGGCTTGCCGTCTATCTGCTG
>DAIBJA010000074.1 GCA_027420455.1 Clostridia bacterium
CCGGTAAGGTTAGAGTAGATTCGCGCTGGTTTCAAGTGAACTGTTCAAACCCTTGTTGTCCGCGACGCCACGGGCGATGAGCAGTCCGTCACGCTCCGAGAGCTCGAAGGGTGGCGACGTCCAGAGGTCGAGAGGCTCCTCCGGCTGCACGTCGTAGTGGTCGTAGAACATCAGCGTCTCCGGCCGCCGGCCCTCGATCCGCCCGTAGACGAGCGGGTTGCCGTGGTCCGAGAACACCTTGACCTCCGCCCCGAGCCCCTGCAGGAGACGCTCCACGAAGGCGGTGGCCTCCGCGATGCCGCGCCGCTGCGCGGCGACGCTGGGAATCGCGAGGTACGGCCTCAGATCCTGCCCGATCGCCCTCTCGGCCTCCCGCTCCACCTGCACTCTGCCTGCCAAGGGAACACCTCCCTGTGATCCATCCGGGATGGCGGTCGCCGGCGCCGCCTCAGGCGAGTTGCCTCATGCGCGCGAAGGCCCGCTCTGCGGCCCGGATCCCCTGCGAGACATCCTCCTCCGTATGACCGAGCGTGACGAACCATGCCTCGTACGGCGAGGGTGCCAGGTAGACGCCTTCCTCGAGCATCGCCCAGAAGAAGCGGCGGAAAGACTCCCGGTCGTGGTCCTGGGCCTCCGCATAATTGCGTGGCGCCACTCCGCGGAAGAAGAGCGTGAACATCGAGCCGAATCGCGTCAGGGACGTGACCACACCCGCCCCTTGCGCTGCCCGCGTCACGCCCTCCGCCAGGCGCCGGCCCATCGCGTCGAGCCATGGGTAGACGCCCGGTGCCGCAAGGATGTCGAGCGTCGCGATGCCCGCCGCGACGGACAAGGGATTGCCGGCCAGGGTGCCGGCCTGGAACATCGGTCCGAGCGGCGCGACGAGCGACATGAGCGAGCGGCTGCCGCCGTAGGCGCCAAGGGCGAGCCCGCCGCCGATCGCCTTGCCGAGGCAGACGAGGTCGGGCCTGAGGCCGAGTTCCGGCCCGATGATGCCGTAGCGCAGGCGGAAACCGACGATCACCTCGTCGTCGATCACGAGCGCCCCGTGTCGGTGCGCGATTTCGCTGACACCCCTTAGGTAGCCGCTCACGGGGCCGACAACGCCCATGTTGCCGGAGATCGGCTCGATCAGGACCGCGGCGATCCTGCCGCCCTCCGCCGCAAAGAGCTCCTCGAGCGCTGGAAGGTCGTTGAAGGGCAGGCTGCGCACGTCCTTGCGCACACCGCTCGGCACACCCTCCGAATCGTGTCCGCCACCCGCCGTCGCGGCACCTGACCCCGTGTGGACCAGGACAGGATCGGCGTGCCCATGGTAGTTGCCGTCGAACTTGACGATGAGGTCCCGGCCCGTCGCCGCGCGGGCCAGGCGGATCGCCGACATCACCGCCTCCGTGCCCGAGGAGACGAGCCGGACCTGGCCGAGTTCCGGGATGCAGGCGCAGAGCCGCTCCGCGAACTCCACCTCGCCGGGGCAGGGCGCGCCGAAGAGCGTGCCCTCGGCGAGTTGGCGTCCTACGCGCTCCAGCACCAGCGGGTGCCCATGACCGACGACGTTGGGGCCGAAGGCCGCCAGGAACTCGATGAAGCTGCGCCCGTCGACGTCCTCGAACCTTCCGCCGCGCGCGGCCTTGACGAAGACCGGCGCGTCGCCGCCCATCGGGTGGAAGCTGCGGGCGGGCGAATTGACTCCACCCGCGATGACGGTCTGCGCCCGCTGCCAGAGCTCCTCGGAGGCGTTCATCGCACCCTGCCCGCGAGCAGGGCCTGCAGCTGTCCGCGCCCGCTCTCGTCCAGGAATGCCCCGCGAACGGCCGAAGTCACCGTCTCGCTGCCGAGGTTGCGTCCCTCGATCATCTGCATGCAGAGCTGGCGCGCCCTGAGCGAGACATAGACGCCCCGCGGACGCAGCACGGCCTCGAGCGCGTCGGCGATCTCCTTGGTCAGGCGTTCCTGGATCTGCAGGCGACGCGCGGCGACGTCGACGAGGTCGGCGAGAGAGCCGAAGCCCGCGATGCGTCCGCCATCCGGAAGGAAGGCGACATCCGCGCTGCCGAAGAACGGCAGCAGATGGTGCTCGCAGACCGAGAAGAAGGGCAAATCGCGCAAGAGCACGATCTCGTCCGGTCCCTCGATGACCTCGATGACCTCTCTTGGATCGCGCCTGTAACCAGCCAGCATCACCTGCGACGCCTCGGCCACCAGCCTTGGCGTGTCCTGGAGGCCTGGCCTGTGCAGGTCTTCGCCGAGCCCTTGCAGCAGCAGGCGCACAGCCTCCGCGATCATGCCCTCGTTCACCGATGTTCCCTCCAGATGTGGTTCAGCCACGTCCCTTGTGGATGACGTCGAGCCCGCCGTCGACGGCGATGATGTTGCCCGTGAGAAAGTCGGAGTCGTCCGCCAGCAGAAATTCGACGACTCTGGCGACGTCCTCGCCGCTGCCCGGTCGCCCGATCGGCGCGGCGCCCTCGTCGATCCCGCGCGCCTGGGCGATCGTGCCCTCCTTGAGCGGTCGCCTGATGTCGCCGGGGCAGATCGCGTTCACGGTGATGCCATGGGGCGCCTCTTCCTCCGCGAGGGATTTCGCGAGCGACAGCACGCCGCTCTTGGCTGCCGCGTAGACCGCCCGGCCAGGCCAGGCGGGCAATTCCGCCGCCTCGTCGAAGCCGAAGAAGATGAGCCGGCCGCCGCCTTGGGACCGCATGTCCTTCAGGAGCAGGTGCGCATAGAGCATCGCGCTCCAAAGGTTCCCGTCGACGATCTGGCGCAGCTTCTGGACCTCCACATCGGCGAACGCGGTCCGCGGCGTCAGAAAGGGACCCGCGGCATGCACCAGGGCCCACGGCACGCCGAACCGCCGCATGTGGGCTTCGACCGACGCCCGCGCCGCCGCCTCGTCGCCCGCGTCCGCGGCCAACGCCAGGAGCTCCTGCCCCTGCCTGGTGGCCTGCGCGGCAAAGCTCTCGGCTTTCTCGTGCGCGGTGCGATGCGTTACGGTTACCCGGTAGCCGATGGCGAGCAACCGCTCGGCCACCGCGCGACCGAGTCCCGAGACGCCGCCGGTGATGAGGACGCTCCGCGGCTCCCTGAGGCGATCTCCGGCACCGCGATCCGACAAAGTTCCACCTTCTCGCGCACCGCCGTTTGCGGGACTTCGACATCCCGCAGCGAATCCATGATAGCAGACGGCCCTCGGGCCGCCTTGTCACGGAGGCGAACGCCGCTTGCTCGGGGAACTCCGCGCCTACCCAAGGGCATTCTGGGTCCTCTTCTTCGGTCGGCTGCTCAACTCGATCGGGACGTCGATCGTCTTTCCGTTCCTGACCGTCTATCTCCACGACACGCTGCACGCCAACCTCGCCATGGTCGGTCTCGTGCTTCTGCTCCAAGGCATCGCGCAGGTGGTCGCCGTGAGCCTCGGCGGCCTGCTGTCGGACGCCTGGGGCCGCCTGCCGACGATGTTCCTGTCGCTCGGCGCCGGCGCCCTGGCGACCCTCAGCCTCGCCGTGATCGGGGCACCCGTCTGGATCGTCGTGCTCGTGGTGGTGCGCGGAGGGCTGATGCCGCTCTTCGACCCCGCGGCGCAGGCGTTCGTCGCCGACATCGTCCCGCGCGAGAATCTTTACCCCGCCTACTCGCTGCAGCGCGTCGCCGGCAACGCGGGCATCATCCTCGGGCCGATGCTCGGCGCCTTCCTGCTGCAGCATTCCTTCTCGATCCTGTTCCTCCTGAGCGGCGCCATCGCGCTGAGCTTCGGCATTCTCGCATTCTGGCTGCTGCACGGCAGCGAGACCCGCGAGCACGGGAACACGGGCCCCGCGGGCCTCAGCCTGTCCCTCTTGCGGGACCCTTTCCTGCTCACCGTCACGGGTCTCTTCGCGCTCGTCTCCCTCACCTACTCGCAGCTCTACTGGGTGGTCCCGGGCTACATGACCGTCTACCTCCACCTGCCCGCCTCGGACTTCGGCTTCCTCGCCGCCGAGAACGCGGTGCTGGTGGTGGCCCTGCAGATGCCACTCGTGGCCCTCAGCCGCAACTGGCGGCCCGAGCGCGCGATCGCCATCGGCGCCGCGCTCTACGGTCTCGGCTTCCTGCTCATGGCGCCGCTCAGGGGCTTCCTGCCGTTCCTCCTGCCTGTCGCGGTGATCACGGTCGGTGAGGTGCTCTTGAGCCCAAGCATCACGAGCCTGGTCGCGTCGCGCGCCAGGCCCGAAGACCGCGGCAAGGCGATCGGCCTCGTCAGCCTCGCGAACCGCTCCGGCTCCGCCGTCGGACCGCTCGCCGGCGGCTCCCTCCTGACCGTAGGCGGCCCTTGGGTGCTCTTTCCCGGCATTTTCGCGGTGGCGGCGCTGGCCACGTTCGGCTGGGTCCGGCTGCTGCGCCTGCCGGAGCCTCAGGCGCAACCGGCGAACCTGTCGTCCTGAGACGGCGGGTAATCGGCCTCAGGGCGTGTTCGCTGTCCAGACGGACAGCGCAGGCCCTGTCGGGTCTCTCGGGTTCAGGCGCAGCATGTCGTGCACCCAGCTCCGTCCATCGACGAACGTCCGGCCGTAGATGTAGTTTCCAGCCCAGACAGGCGCGATGGTGTCCGTCCCGGGATAGAAGGCCATCTGGACGAGGTCGAGCCGTGAGCCGTCGCCCGGTGGTACGGCCAACGCCTGCTGCCAGTACACGGCCTGGCTTCCGACGTCGACGAAACTCTCGATATCCTGGTCGGCGAAGATCTGTGTCAGCGGCGTCCAAACGCCTTTCGTCTCGGACCAGTAGTACTCCGCCGAGGCAAGTTGGCTCGCGTCCAGACCATAGTTCGTGTCGAAAAAGCGCACGTCCAGTTCGAAGCCGCCCGCCGTGCGCGTCATCTGTCCGATCCATGCCACGAGCGCGTGCTGGCCCGCCTGAAGCTCCGGTACGTCGTGGAGGAAGATGGTGGGATAGCCCGGCAGCGACTTCGTGGCCACGCGATCGGCGCTGACGCGTTGGCTAGGGTCGAAGCTGAGTCGATGCGCCGCCGCCGATGCGGTTCCCGGCGGGCGTACCCGGTCCTGCGGAAGCCAACCCGCCCACGCCGACGCCGCCACGGGACCGTCGAGCCCTGTCCAGCGATGGGGCAGGACGGCGATCGTCTCCCGCCCGTCGAGGAGCGAGCCGCCCTTGGACAGATACGGTGTGTAGTAGATGGCTGTGAAACCTTGCAGCGCCTGCGGATTCAGCGTCTTCGTGCCCAGAGCGGGCCCGACCATGTTCTCCGGCCCGTGGGCTGGCGTCGCGAGCCAGACCATGCCTCGGGCCAACGGCAGCACGGCGATGTCCATGCCTGTCAAGGCCTTCGGCACCACATAGCTGCGTCCGTTCACGCTGAAGGCGCGCAGCTTGCCGAGCCGGATGCCCGCCCCCCAAGAGCCGTCTTGCGGCAGCTTGCCGGACGTCGCGGCGTAGATCAGGCTCGCCGGCCCGAACTGGTTCAGCTGCACAGCCTCGTAGCTCCAGGGCGCGCGCACCTGCCGCACGCGACGCAGGCCTCTCGGATACTGGCGTCCGCCAGAGAACCAGATGGCGTGGCCGTCGAAGCTGGTGACCGCCTGCCGCGGCGCGGGCTGCGCAGCCGGCCCGACCGGCCGCGCCTGACCGCAGGCCGCAAGCACGATGGTGGCCACCGCGAACAGGGTCCATGCCGTTCGGCGCAACGGGGTCGCCTCCCAGGACTACGCTCGGCTGGGAATTTCCACCCAGGCGCACTGCGTCCCTGCCCGATGCCCGGTTTGGCCCCAGGCACGCCGCAAGCGCCGGCCCACCTGGCCGGCGCTTGCCTGTCGTGAAGTTCCTGGCCTCAGCGGTAGCTCGCGAGAAGCTCCGCGAAGTCCTCCTGCCCGAGGGTGATGTCCCGCCCCGCAAGCGGCTGCTCGGCAAAGCCGGGCAAGGCGTCCTCATAGGCGACGGACCGGGGATCGTGGTAGATGAGGCCCGTGACGAGCTCCTCGCGTTCCAGCACGGCGGCGATCGCTCCCCCGCGGCTGTCGGGCTGGTAATCCGGGTCTTCGTCGAGATCGTGCAGCATCTGCTTGTAGAAGTCGTACGTGTTGACCTTGTTGTAGGTCACGCAGGGGCTCAGCACGTTGACAAACGCGAACCCGGGGTGCGCGATCGCACCCTCGGTCAGGCGCGCGAGCTGCGCCTGATTCGACGAGAAGCCCTGCGCGACGTAGGTCGCCCCCGCCGTGAGCGCGAGCGAGAGCGGCCGCACCGGCGACTCGACGTTGCCGAAGGGCGCCGCCTTCACCTTCTGCCCGTGGTCCGACGTCGGGGAGTTCTGCCCCTTCGTCAGGCCGTAGATGTGGTTGTCCATCACGATGTACTTGACGCCGATGTTGCGCCGCACCGCGTGCACGAAGTGGTTCATGCCGATCGCGAAGCCGTCTCCGTCGCCGCCGGCGGCGATCACGAGGAGGTCACGGTTCGCGAGCTTGACGCCGAGGGCGGACGGCAGGGTGCGACCGTGCACCACGTGGATGTTGTAAGAATTGATGTAGTTGCCCATCTTGCCGCTGCAGCCGATGCCGGCGACGATGGCGACGCGGTGGGGCGGGATGCCGAGCTTCACGAGGGTCTTCTGCAAGGCGGCCAGCACGCCGAAGTCACCGCAGCCGGGGCACCACCAGGACTTCTCCGACGTCTTGTAATCCTGCAGCGTCACGGTTTCCATCGTCACACCCCCTCCTTGACCGACAGCTCCTGCACGGCGGCGACCACCCGACCCGGCGTCAGCAGGGTGCCGTCGAAGTGCACGAGCGAGCGGTAGCGATCGTCCTCGAGCCCCGCGATGCGCATGAGCTGGCGCATCTCGCCGGTGGCGTTCTGCTCGGCGACCAGCACCTTGGCGGCGCCGCCCAGGGCGGTCGCCAGCGGGATGTCGGGCATCGGCCAGAGCTGGCGCACCTGGACGCGCCCGGCCCGCACGCCTTCCTGGCGCAAAAGCTCGACCGCCTCGTCCACCGCTCCGACGATCGAGCCGAAGCAGACGATGGCGACCTCCGCGTCATCCATGCGACTCGTCTCGATCGCGCCCGCTCGCGCACGCAGGGGATCGAGCTTGCGGCTGCGCTTCTCCATCTGGCTGATCCGGTTCTGCGGCGCCTCCGACACCTTGCCCGACGACGCGTGCTCGACACCGGTCGCGAGGAACTGGCCCTTCGGCATCCCCGGCAGGGCGCGCGGCGAGATGCCGTCCTCGGTCAGGCGGTAGCGCTCGAACTCGCCCGTCAGGCGATCGAGCTCCTCCTGGGCCACGATGGCGCCGCGATCGATCGCATGTCCGCCAAGCGGCAAATTCTCGACGGACTGCAGCCACTGCGCCAGGGCGAGGTCCGAGAGGACGATCACGGGGCACTGGTAGCGGTCGGCCAGATTGAACGCCTCGAACCCGTCCTCGAAGGCCTGCACCGCCGTCCCCGGGGCGATCACGATGCGCTGGCCCTCGCCGTGCCCGCCGAAGACGGCGGCCAAGAGGTCGGACTGCTCGTTCTTCGTCGGCATGCCTGTCGACGGCCCGACCCGCTGCGTGTCCACGACAACGGCCGGGATCTCCGCCATCGACGCGAGGCCGATGCCTTCCTGCATCAGGCTGAAGCCCGGACCCGACGTGGCGGTCATGGCGCGTGCCCCCGCGTAGTTGGCCCCGATCACGAGCGTGATCGCCGCGAGTTCGTCCTCCATCTGACAGACCGCCCCGCCGAAGCGGGGGAAGAGTCCCGCGAGGTTCTCCATGATGTCGGTCGCCGGCGTGATCGGATAGGCCGCCATGATGCGGCAGCCCGCGGCCAGGGCTCCGAGAGCGAGGCTGTCGTTGCCCGTCATGAGGTAGCGCTCACGCGGCCGCGGCGCGGGCAGGGAGAAGCGCCCACGGAGGCCAAGCTCCTCGATGAACGCATGGCCGCGCCGCAGGGCCTCGACATTCTGCAGGGCGACCGTCTCGCCCTTGCGCTCGAACTTCTCGCGCGCGTACGCCTCGAACGCGTCGAGCGGCAGGCCGAAGAGCGCCGCGGATCCGCCGACCGCCACCATGTTGCGCACGACGGCCGCTCCGACCTCGCGGACGAACTGCGTCAAGGGGATCTCGACGAGCCGCGCCTCGCAGCCGTCCGGCAACACGGGCTTCAGCTGGCTGTCCGCAAGCAGCGGCGCACCGGATAGAAGCAGGTGGCCATTGCGGTCGATCGTCTCCTGCGTCAAGGCGACCAGCACCTCGACATTGGCCTGGGGCGCGAGCACCCTATCGGCTGCGATGCGGACCGTGAAATTCGTATGGCCGCCCTTGATGCGCGAAGAGAAATGTCTGTAGCCGTAAATGCAATAACCCAGCCGGCTTAGCACGCGGCCGAAGACATCGCCGGTCGCGTCGATGCCTTCGCCCTGGTCGCCGCCGATCATCCATGCGAGCGACTTTGGCAACGCACAGCCCCCCCTGCGCCCCCAAGCGTACTCGATATCGACCTATAATAAAAGTGAACATCATGCATCCCCAGCATGTGTCTGGTGCATGACGAACGGAGGCTTGCGCAATGCTGCTGCGACAGTTGCAGACATTCGCCTCGATTTTCGAGCTTGGCAGCCTGACAGCCGCGGCCGAACACCTGCATCTCTCGCAGCCCGCAGTGTCGCGCCAACTCAAGGCCCTTGAGAAGGAGCTCGGCGCGGAACTCTGCCTCCGGCGCGGCCATGCGGTGCTGCCCACCCCGGGCGGTGAGGTCGTGTACGCCTATGCGCAGCGCCTCATGTCCCTGCAGCGCGACCTGCGCCAGCAGGTCGCCACCCTGGCGGCGCCGGGCGCCGGCAGCCTCACGCTCAGCTGCGTCGACACGGTCGCGGTCTACACCTTGCCTGACCTGCTGCAGGAATTTCTCCGCGAGCACCCCGCCGTGCACGTCCACGTCCACACGCTGCCGACGCGCAACGCGGTCGCGGAAGTGCTCGGGCTCGAGGCCGACCTCGCCCTCACCACCACACCCGTGACCCATCCGCGCCTTCGCTGCCTGCCGCTCTTCGA
>DAIBJA010000075.1 GCA_027420455.1 Clostridia bacterium
GACTTGCATGTCTTAAGCACGCCGCCAGCGTTCGTCCTGAGCCAGGATCAAACTCTCACCAAATTGCTTGGCTTGAGCCTCTTTGGCTCTTACTTTCGTACGTTCGCTCGCTTTTCTGCTGTTCGGTTTTCAAAGACCGAGTGCGTCAGTCGCAAGATCTGATTCTATGCGCTCTTGAGGCATCCGTCAACAGGAACCTTTTGGAGCGCACAGTTGGTGGCCCAAACCGGATTCGAACCGGTGTTACCGCATTGAGAGCGCGGCGTCCTTGGCCTCTAGACGATTGGGCCTAAACTCTGGTTGGGGAGGAAGGATTCGAACCCTCACTGACAGAGCCAGAGTCTGTAGTGCTACCGTTACACCACTCCCCAACGTCAGCACGGATCAGTATAGCACCCGCTTAAGACGGACGCAACACATCTTTTGCTGCATCTCGCGGGACCGTGCACAGGGCCAGACAAGGCGCCAAATGGCGGCTTTCAGCGGGCTTCGCGCGTCGTTGCGCGAGCACCTCCGGCGGCCTTGTCGATCTGCGAAAGCATGCGACCACGCATCGCGCAGGCGCTCACCAGACGTTCCCGTTTCAATTGCCTTCATTTATATAAGGACGCGTCAACTTCCGAATGCGATCCGTCACCCGTTCTTGAGTATGAACGTGATACGAGACGGGTCATGCGGATTGAACCAAAGGTTCTCCACCTGAATGCGCTCACCATCCGCGGAGTCGAGCCGCACATAGAGATCGCCTGTGCGCGCCGCCTGGCGCACGGCGGCCAGCTCGTCCGGCTCGAGCTTCTTCTCCACCTGTCGCGGCATGAGCGGCGGAAATCCCTGCACCCAGCGCGAGTCCACCACGACGTCCATGCCTGCTCCCCCTCGCTGCACTGTTATCCAGCGAACCCCTTGCCGAGCCATTCGCCGCCGTCGATCACCAGGACTTCGCCATTGATGAAGTCGGCGTAGGGAGACACGAGATAGGAGGCCGCCTGGGCCACCTCTTCGACGCTGCCGAAGCGACCTACCGGCACCGAGTGAAGCAGCCGCTCCTGGATCTCCGGCGCAGCCCAAAGCTGCGCCCGCGACATCTCGGTGTCGACAGGGCCTGGACAGAGCGCGTTGACACGGATGCCGTAGTGGGCCCACTCGACGGCCAGAGTGCGGGTCATCGCAACCACGCCGCCCTTCGCCACCGCGGAATGCAGGGTCTTGGGTCCACCGGTCCAGGCGTAGGCGGCCACGAGGTTCAGGATCCGGCCGCCGCGCCCCGCACGTATCATCTCGAGGCCGGCCGCCCGTGTGCAATGGAACGTGCCGTGCAGCACGATGCCCACCACGGCATTGAAGCCGTTCACCGAGAGCTTGTCCGCATCGACGATGAAATTCCCGGCCGCGTTGTTCACAAGGATGTCGATCTGTCCGTAGCGCTCCATCGTCGCCGCCACCAGGCGGTCGACCTGCTCAGGGTCGCGCACGTCGGTCGGCTGCGCGGTCGCCTCGATGCCATCCTGACGCAACCGCTCGACGGCCTCGGTCAGGTGCTCCGGACTTCTGCTGGCCAGCACAACTCGCGCACCAATCCGTCCGAGCTCTTTCGCGATGCCGAGTCCAATTCCGGTGCCACCACCTGTGACAATGGCGACCTGTCCCTCGAGCGTACCCTCGGCGAGCATGGCGCGTCCTCCCACAACTCTAGTGGGCACACGCTTCGCCCAGCGGGTCTTCGCTACCTGCAGGCGCAGTCAGAGCGCGGCAGTCACCCGTAGATTCCGTGCCAGATGAGCAGCAGCGCCGCTCCCGGCACTCCGAGGAAGCCGAGCGCCGCAGCCGTGACCGGATTGACGCCGATGTGGAAACCGTAGGGCTGGGCCAGCAGGTCGGCACCGTAGATCACGGCGCCCCCGACCAGAAGTCGGGCGGCGATCAGGAGCGCACCCTGTGCGATGTTCGGCGCGATCCAGTAGAGAAGCAGGAGGCCTATCGCGATCGCTGCCCCATACGGCCAAAGCGACGACATGTCCCTTCACCTCGCGGCAGTCTATGACACGTCCCCCCGCCTCAGAAGCGTTCAGCCGCGCGCCGCCCGCATCAGATAGACGTAGTGCCGCTCGGCAGCCTGCAGCCGGTAGATCGCGTGGTCCACGAGATCCGGGTCGTGCACCTCTTCGAACTGCGCCCTGGCCGCCTCGATCTCGCGCCTGGCCGCCTGCGCAAGTTCCGACATGTCCTGCTCGGCCGCCTGCTGGGGCTGCGCAGCCTCCCAGACCGAAGCCCACTTCACCTTCCATCACCCAGGGCCATCCTTGCCTACGCCGGCGGTGGCAAGACAGGGAAGGCGCCTCACGTGTTCGAGCACGAGTGGCACCAGCCGATCGTCCGCCCAAGCGTCGTGCACCATGAACTCGTCGCCGACGGCGACTCCACCATTCTCACGTTCACGCACCGCGAACTGGGTTCCCGCGATGCGCGCGGCTTCATCCCCGGTACCCACGCCTACCTCGACCGTCTGGAAGCCCATCTTGGCGATGGGCCGATTCCCGCCTGGAGCGCGCGCTACGCGGAGGTCGCGCCGCTCTACGCATAAGGCCCCGGTCGGACGAAAAGAGCGCCCGATCCGGCCAGGCCGGAGCGGGCGCTTCGCGTTCCTCTTAGAGGTGGAGCAGGAAGTGGGTCGCGACGAGCGGCGCGATCAGGAGCGCCACCACGTTGATGATCTTGATCATCGGGTTGATGGCCGGGCCGGCGGTGTCCTTGAACGGGTCACCGACCGTGTCGCCCGTGACCGATGCCTGGTGGGCCAAGGTGCCCTTGCCGCCGAAGTTGCCATCCTCGATGTACTTCTTCGCGTTGTCCCAGGCGCCGCCGCCGGCGGTCATCATGATCGCCAGCATGAGGCCCGTGACGATGGAGCCGATCAGGGCCGCGCCCAAGGCCACAGGGCCGAGGATGAACCCGATCAGCAGCGGCGCGAGGACCGGGATCAGGGCCGGCACGATCATCTCGTGGAGGGCGGCCTTCGTCACGATGTCCACGCTGCGGGCGTAGTCCGGCATCGCCGTGCCCTCCATGATGCCCGGGATCTCGCGGAACTGACGGCGGACTTCCTCGACGATGTGGAAGGCTGCGCGTCCCACCGCCTCGATCGTCCTCGAGGAGAAGATGAACGGCAGGATGCCGCCGAGGAAGAGGCCGATCAGCACGAGCGGGTTCGAGAGGTCGAAGCGCATGGTGACGTGCGTCTGGTCGGTCAGCACGCGGGTGAAGGAGTAGAACAGCACGAGGGCGGCCAGGGCGGCGGAACCGATCGCGTAGCCCTTGGTGACGGCCTTCGTCGTGTTGCCCACCGCGTCGAGCGGGTCCGTGACCTCGCGCACCGACTCGGGCATATCCGCCATCTCGGCGATACCGCCGGCGTTGTCCGTAATCGGTCCGAAGGAGTCGAGGGTGACGATCATGCCGGCCATCGAGATCAGGGCCATCGCCGCCACGCCCACGCCGTAGATGCCGGCGATCGTGTAGGCGGCGATGATGCCGACCGAGATCACAATCACGGGCCAGCCGGTCGACTTGAGGGCGACGGCGAAGCCCGAGATGATGTTCGTCGCGTGACCGGTGACCGAAGCCTCCGCGATGCCCTTCACGGGGCCGAACCGCGCCGACGTGTAGTAGTCGGTGATGTACATCAGGATCAGGGTGATCGCGACGCCGATGATCGCCGCCACGAAGTACTTGATGTCGTGCAGGTAGTAGGTGGTGGCGAAGTAGAAGCCGACCAGCGCCAGGATCGCGTTGACCCAGACGCCGCGGTAGAGGGCGCCCATGACCTTGTTGCCGTCGGTCGGGGAGCCGACGAAGAGGATGCCGATGACCGACGCCACCATCGAGATGCCGCCGAGCACGAGCGGGTAGATCAGCGCGTAGGGTGCGGCGTTGAACAGCAGGTAGCCGAGCAGCATCGTGGCGACCGTCGTCACGACGTAGGTCTCGAACAGGTCCGCCGCCATGCCGGCGCAGTCGCCGACGTTGTCGCCCACGTTGTCCGCGATGACCGCCGGGTTGCGCGGGTCGTCCTCCGGGATGCCCGCTTCCACCTTGCCGACGAGGTCGGCACCGACGTCGGCGGCCTTGGTGTAGATGCCGCCGCCGAGACGGGCGAAGGCCGAGATCAGCGAAGCGCCGAAGCCGTAGCCCACCAGGGCGGACGGGTTGTGCACGAAGAGGCTGAGGATCGAGGTGCCGAGCAGACCGAGTCCGACGACCATGAGACCGGTGACGGCGCCGCCGCGCGTGGCGACCTTGAGCGCCGCTCCGAGGCCCTGGCGGCCGGCCTCAGCCGTGCGCACATTGGCGCGCACCGCGACGTTCATGCCGGTGTAGCCGGCGCCCCCTGACAGGATCGCACCGATCAGGAAGTAGATCGCGGTCTGGAAGCCCAGGCCGAAGCCGATGATCAGGAAGAGCACAATGGCCACGATGCCCACCGTGGTGTACTGGCGGTTCATGTAGGCCATGGCGCCCTGCTGGATCGCGTGCGAGATCTGCTGCATGCGATCGTTGCCCGGGCTCATGCGCAGCACCGACGAGATCAGGAAGATGCCGAAGACGACTGCGATGATGGCGGCGATGACGGGAATCAACACCTGCGAGAAGCTCATTTGCCGCATCTCGACGTGAAGGTCGGATGCTGTCCCCCTTTCGTACTCCTCCGTCCCTATGCACGAAGCGCGACCGATCTCCGCCTGTTGGCCACGCGAATGCACACTATGCACAGGATAACAAATGGCGGGGTCGGTGCAAAGCGGCGTTTGTCAGGCGGTGGGCGGCTTCAGAAGGCCTGCCTGCCCTCGAGCGCGCGCACCAGGGTGACCTCGTCCGCGAAGTCGATGTCCCCCCCGACGGGGAGCCCCCGCGCGATCCTTGTCACCTTGAGATCGTCCCTGCGCACGAGGCGGGCGATGTAGAGCGCCGTCGCGTCCCCCTCGACATCCGGGTCGGTGGCGAGGATCACCTCGCGGATCGGCTCCGCGGCAAGCCTCCCCACGAGTTCGCGCACGTGGAGTTGCTCCGGACCGATGCCTTCCATTGGAGATATGGTGCCGCCGAGCACATGATAGAGTCCCCGATATTCGGCGGTCCGCTCGATCGCCACCACGTCGCGGGCATCCTCGACCACGAGGAGCGTCGTCCGGTCCCTGCGGCTGTCGCTGCAGATCTCGCACGGGTCGCGGTCGGCGATGTTCTGGCAGACATGGCAGCGAACCACGCGCTGCTTGGCGCCGAGGAGCGCGTCCGCGAGCCTGCGGATCGAGGCCTGGTCCTGATTCAGCAGATGGTAGGCGAGGCGCTGGGCAGATTTCGGACCGATGCCGGGAAGCTTGCCGAGCTCTTCGATGAGCCTGGCCACCGGTTCAGGGAAGCGCGCACTCACATCCCAGGCAGGCGCATGCCGCCCGTCACCTTGCCCATCTCGCTCTGCGTCACCTCCTGCACGCGATCGAGTGCGGACTGCATCGCCTGGCGCACGAGTTCGGCGAGGAAGTCCGGGTCGCTCGGGTCGATGGCCTCCGGCTTGATCGCGACGGCCTTGACGTCGAAACCGCACGTCAGCGTGACCTGCACGACGCCACCGCCGGCCTGGCCCTCCACCTCGCGCTCCTTGAGCTCCTCCTGCACGCGCTGCATGTCGCGCTGCATCTTCTGGACCTGCTTCATCATCTGCTGCATGTTGCCGAAGCCCATCCCTCAGTCTCCTCCCTGCTGCGAAAGCGTGAAACGAATCGGGCGCGATCCCCCGGTTCGCTCAAGCGCGCTCCGGATATCCCGTTCCACGTCGGGTGTCTCGGCCACGGCCAGGAAAGGCGGCGCCCGAAAGCGCACCTCCCAGCTCTCCCCTCCGTCGTAGACCTGGGCGTGTTCGAGCACCGCCTTGGCGCGCGGTTCCTTGAGGCGCGCGACGAAGTTGGCGCGGAACTCGCTCGAAACAGCCGTGGCCGCTGGGTTCGGCTTTGCCCGCGGCGAAGCAGCCGGCCGTGGCGCCCGGGGAACCGGGCGCGGCGCCGCCGACTCCGTCGGGCGTGACGCCTGCCGCGCCTCGTTGGCGGCCGTCCCCGCCGTACTCGCCTGGACCGCCTGCACTGCCACCGGGTCCGGCAAACCCTCGGCGGCCACGAGTTCCCACGCCAGGCGAGGCTCCATGCCACGACGCAGATCGGCGTCGAGCGCGGCAAGACGCTCCAAGGTGCGCAGGCGGCCAGCCGCCTCAGCTTCCCGGCGTTCCGCAAAGGCCTCATGCATCCGTCGGCGCAGGATACCGATCGCGTCGCCCGCCAGCTGGCGCAGGTCCGCACCGCGGGACTCCTGCACACCCAGCCAGTCCAGGGCGGCGCGGGCATCGCGCTTCTCGACGAGGTCGAGGAAGCGGGTGATTTCGGCGTCGTCCAGCGATCCAGTGGCGAGCAGCACGGTGTCGAGGTCGACACTGCCCTCCCCGTGCCCCGCGCAGAGCTCGACGAGCGCAAGGGCGTCGCGCATGCTGCCGTCGGCCTTGCGGGCGATCAGCCGAGCCGCCTCGGGCGCCAGATCAATCTCCGCTTCCGGCGCGATCGCGCGCAGCTGCTGCTCGATGTTCTCCTCGGTATGCGGCAAAAGGCTAAGCCGCTGGCACCGCGACAGCACCGTCGCCGGCAGGCGGTGTGGCTCGGTCGTCGCCAGCAGGAAGAGCAGCTGCGGCGGCGGCTCCTCAAGCAGTTTGAGCAACGCGTTGAACGCTTCCGTGGTCAGCATGTGGACCTCGTCCACGATGTACACGCGGAACCGGCCCTCGGGCGGCGCATAGCGCGCGCGCTCGCGCAGGTCGCGGATCTCGTCGATGCCGCGGTTGCTCGCGGCATCGATCTCCACCGTGTGCAGGCCAGCGCCGAGACAGACGCTGCACTCCCCGCAAGGCTCGCCGTCCTGCGGCTGCAGGCAGTTTACGGCGCGCGCCATGATCTTGGCGAGGGATGTCTTGCCCGTGCCACGCGGCCCCGACAGGAGGTAGGCATGCGCGATGCGGTCGCGCCGCACCGCGTTGCGCAGAACCTTCACCGCGAGTTCCTGCCCGACCACGTCACTGAAGCGCGCGGGCCGGAAACTGCGGTACAGGGCACGGTACACCGCTGTCACCTCCCGCCGGGTATTCTCGGTCGTCCCACGTCGTCCCTGTAGGCCGACGGAGAGCCGGCCGCCCGCCTGGCTCTCCGTCTGAAAGGCCTTGCGCCCAGGAAGGCCGCATCGCCCGGCTCCACCCTGTACCGTTGCTCCCTCTCGGGCCTAGCGGGGTTTGGGGCTGACCGTCGCGCGGTACCCGGACGCAAGCTCTGAAAAAGTTCCGGCGGGTATCCCGCCTAAGAACTGGCGGAGAGGGTGGGATTCGAACCCACGAGGCAGGTTTCAGCCCGCCTGCATGATTTCCAGTCATGCTCCTTCGGCCACTCGGACACCTCTCCGAAAACCGTCAATGATGGCGGAGGGGGTGGGATTCGAACCC
>DAIBJA010000018.1 GCA_027420455.1 Clostridia bacterium
AGAAGAACATCGCGGAGATGGTCGGCGCCAGCGAGGAGGCCCCGTCGCCATGATGCGGGCACATAGGATCGAACTCGTCCCGACACTTGAACAGGAGACCTACTTTCGCAAGGCGTGCGGCACTGCCCGGTTCACTTACAATTGGGGGCTTCAGCGCTGGAACGAGATGCTGGCCGCCGGCAAGAAGCCCAATGTCTTCGTGCTCAAGATGGCATTGAACGCCATCAAGGGCGAGCATTTCCCCTGGATGTATGAAGTAACGAAGTGTGCCCCTGAAGCGGCATTGGCCGATCTCGGCACAGCCTTCGCCAACTACTTGCGCGACCTGCACCGCAAGGGCGGCAGGCGAGCCAGGCGCCCGACGTTCAAGAAGAAGGGGAGGTGCCGTGACAGTTTCTACGTCTCGAATGACCAGTTCGTGATCGAGGGCCAGCAGATCCGGTTGCCGCACATCGGCTTCGTACCGATGCGTGAGCGCCTGCGGAATGGCGGCAGGATCATGGGGGCGTCCGTCTCCCGCGAGGCGGATCGATGGTTCGTAGCGGTGCAGGTGGATGTCGAGGACGTGCCCATCCAGCGCGAGAACCAAGCGCCGGTCGGCATCGACCTTGGCATCGCCCATGCCGCCACGCTGTCCACGGGCAAGGTCTACAACGCGCCTAAGAGCCTCGCCAAGAACCTGCGGAAGCTCCGCCGCCTGTCGCGCGGCCTCTCGCGTAAAGAGAAGGGCAGCCGCAACCGGCAGAAGGCGCAAATGCGGGTGGCCCGTCTCCACCGGCGCATCGCAAACATCCGTCGTGACTGGACGCACAAGCTGACGACGAACCTTGTACGCAGATACGGCGTCATCGTGCTTGAGGATCTGGCGGTCGGAAATCTCATGCACAATCGCCATCTGGCAAGGGCGATCGCTGATGTCGGACTTGGTGAGCTGCGCCGGCAGCTCGCGTACAAGGCACCCGCGCATGGCGACCGGGTGGTGTTCGTGGGCCGGTTCTTCCCATCGTCGAAGACCTGTCGCAGGTGCGGCGCACGGAACGACGATCTGACGTTGGCGGATCGCATCTTTGTCTGCCCTGCTTGCGACCACCGAGAGGACCGCGACCTGCACGCCTCGCGCAACATCCTGCGCGAAGGTCTGAGGATCATCCAAACTACCGAGGGTCCCTCGGAAAGTGACGCCTGTGGACAGGTGGCCTCCACGAAGCGTTCGCGCTTTGCGCGCCGTCTGGTCGAAGCAGGAAGGGCGCAAGCCCACGGTAAAACACCGAAAGAAAGTGGCGGGCGTGAATACGTCTGACTATGTTCTCGGTGACAGTGCTGGCCTGTGATGATCACGCTGACAGGCGGAGCCTGGATCTATACAAGCCTAGACTATGCTCCGGTCACGGCCTCGTTCGACGTCGTCCCATCCGCAGACCCATCCAGTCTCGGGCTCGGGTCAGGGACCGTGACGACCGGCGGGATCGACCTGCCCCTCCTGTCGTGGTGGATACCGCACTGTGCCTGAAGTAAAGGCAGAAGCTGACAGTGAGGGCCTGCAAAATGCAGGTCCCTCGCTTTCTTGCGAAGCAGAACGTCACAAACGCCCTGGCTTGTGAGGCAGCCGTGACCCCAACGAGATCTTCCGTCCGACCCGAACAGTATTTTGGAGGAATTGATTACATCTTCTGGAATTTATCCGTATCCTCCCGGGAAGGTCGTGGTCAGAACGTCGCCATCCCCTTCAGACTACGTACAGTCTCCACGCGTAGCGCCATGCGCCTGACGCGCCTCCCCGCCCCACCCGAGCCGCACGGCACGGTTTACGAGCTCGGACGCCGGGAGTATGCGTGGCTGCCGCAGGAGGAGCGCGACGCCCACCAGGCAACGCTGCGCAACTTCCTCCTCGCCGTCCAGGGGCCTCTGCTCTTCAGCCTGTCGCTACAGGCGACCGAACGCCATCTCTACCTCTGGCTGGCGGAGGGTGCGGGCAACGAACAGGCGCTGCGGGACCTTCGCATCCCATCCGATTCGCTGGGGCCGGAGGTGCCGGCGGCACTCGCCTGGGCTGTTGCCAATCCCGCCCTGCCGTTCTGGTTTGAGACGATCGGCCGCACGCCTGCCAGCCCACGCGCGGCACGCCCGACTGCAGGACGCACCAGCCCGAGGGCCCACGTCCGCTTTCTCGAGGCGGGCACCGGCTATCGCCAGCTCCTGGCGGTGGAGTCCTACCCGGAAGAGCTCGACGAGCTCAGTCTCGAACGTCTCTGGTCGCTCGACCAGCGCGCGATCGTCGCGCTGCGCCTCATGCCTCTCTCGGGCGCCGAGGCCCGCCTCAGGCTGGAGCACCGCCTGCGGCAGTTGCACGCGAGTTCCTTCCTGCGCAGCCAGCGCGGTCGGCTGCCGGACGCTGACGCGGCGAAGGCACAGGAAGACGCCCTCCGGCTGCGCGAGGTCCTCGTCGAGGGCAGGGAGCGTCTCTTCGCGGCTGCCCTGCTGGTCGCAGCCGAAGGCCCGGACCGCCAGAGCTGCGAAGCACAGGCGGCCCTCCTGCGCACCACCTTCGCCGAGATGGGCTTCCTGCTGCAGGTGCAACTGGGGCTGCAGGCGTCCCAGGGGGATTGGCTGCCACCCCGGCCGGCTCCGCGGGAGGCACCGGCACGCCTCCTCACCGCCTCGGCCCTCTCCTGCCTCGACCTGACGCCTGCGGCGGCACCCGCAGCCGCGGGCGACCAGCTTGGCGTCCATCTGCAGGACAAGACTCCTGTGCGGCGAGACCGCCTGCATGCCGCCAATCCGATGGCGGTCGTGCTCGGGAGCCCTGGCCACGGCAAGTCGGCTTTCGTCAAGGCCGAGCTCCTGCGGCAGGCGCCCGAATGCCTCCTCGTGGTGGACCCCGAGGGCGAGTATCGCCCGGTCGTGGAGCATCTTGGCGGCGCGTCTGGGACGTCGCTGCCCTCGTCGCCCGAGGCGCCGGGCCGCTCCGCGCTGTCGCTGCGCACGCTGCCGCAGGCAGCATGGCCGGATCTGCTGCGTCAGGCTGCCGCCTACGCCATCTCCGCCGCCGAAGGCATCGCTCGCACGAAGCCGTTCTGGCTCACCCTCGACGAGGGGCACCTCTGGCTCGGTCCCGACGGTGCCGAGGACGCTCTCGTCGATCTCGCCAAACGGGCGCGCAAACGCGGCCTCATCGTCACCATCGTCAGCCAGAACGTCGGTGACTTCCTGCACTCCCAGGGTGGTCAGCTCATCCTGGCGAACGCCGGCCGCCTGACGCTCTTTCACCAGCAGCCGAGCGATCTGCCGCGCCTCAAGGAAGTCCTGCACCTCTCGGACCGCGCGCTCGACTTTCTGCGCGGCAGCCGACCTGGCGAGGCGCTCCTGCTCGACGACCAAGGCACTATTCCGCTGCACGTAAAGCTCGCCGAGGAGGAGCTCCACCTTGTCGACACGCGTCCCGAGTTTGCGCGCACTCGCTGAGCGCCTCCGCGACCCTCTCTGGCTACCGGTGCTGAGTGCCATTTTCGCCTTTCTGGCCTTCGAGGCGGCCAGCCTGGGCTCGGGAGAGACCGTCCTCGTCGCCCGGCAGAATCTGTCGGCGGGCCAGCTGCTGGTAAAGGCCGACGTCAGGGCGGTGCGCTGGCCGGCCCATCTACCCGGCCCCGCGCTGACGACGCCAGCCGGCCGTCTGCGCGTGAGCGTGGCCGCGGGCTTCCCGCTCCTGCGCAGCGCCGTCGCCACGGCCGCAGAGGGCGCCACCGTACCGTCGCAGGTGGTGGGCATACCCGCGGGGTCCCTCCTCAGCGCCGCCCCTCTTTCCGCAGGCGAAACCGTATCCGTCTATGTCGCCCAGACGGGAGAGCCCCTTGAACGCCTGGTGCGCTCCGCGCAGGTGGCCGCAGGGAGCAGCGGCGGCGCCATCGCGCTCGAGGTCTCGGCGTCCGATCTCCCCGCCCTCCTGGCTGGTCTCTCAGCCGGTCACCTGATCATCACCGCCACGCCGCAAGAGTAGGAGGGATCGCGTTTGCGCTCGCTCTACGCCCTACATCCGGAGACGGTGCTGCAACTGCATGAGCGCGGTGCAGCCGTCTACGGGCAGCCCTTGACCCTGTCGCTCGCGGAAACGGAGGACCGCATGCTGCGCGAGGAGTACGCCCGCGTCGTGATAGACCCTGGCCTTGTGCGCTCGAGCGAAGAACAGCGGGCTCTGCGTCGCATCGAGGTGATTCATCCCGACGCAGAGATCGCCTGGCTGCGCGGACGCTTCTCGCCCAGGGGAGACCTCGCGATCGACGATCTCGCCGCGGAGCTGCGCGGCGAGGGACCGGGCGACGAGCCGGCGCTCGCCGTCGTGGTGGCGCCAGGAGACGCGCGCCAGGGGGCGGCGGTTGCTCTCGCCGTGGCCATCCACCTGGCGCGGCGCCGCCAGACGCTGCTGATCGAGACAGACACCGCGGAGCCTGTGTACGGGCGCCGCCTCGGGCTCAGACCCTGCCTCGCCGAGTACATGGCCGGCGCCCGGGCCGCCATGCCGGCAGGCTACCCGCCGCGTCTCGGCATCGTGGCGGCCCCCGCGCAGCCCGAACTCCTGCTCAGCGCCGGCATGCAGCCTCTCCTCGACCGGCTGGAGGAGAATCGCACGGAGGGGCATGTCGTCGTTCGTGCCAGTGCGAATCTCGCGGACCGTGGCCTGATCGCATCCCTTGCACATGCGAGCGACATCCTGCTGGCCAGCGAAGGCGACGAGACGGACTATCGCCGCTGGCTCAAGGGTCTCGCGCCGCACGCAAGTCTGACGGCGGTCTCGTCTCAGCACCTGCCGCTCAGGCGACAGATCCTCGGCAGGCATGGTGCGCAGATCTGGCGCCAGCGCGAGGAGAGTTCCGGCCATGGTCGCTGAGACGCACCTCGGCTATTGGCTTGGTCCCCTCGAGGCTGCGTTCCGGGACGAAGAGGTGAGCGAGATCATGGTCCTCGACTTCGACCGCGTCTTCGTCGAACGGCGCGGCGCCATCGCGCGCGAGCAGGTCTCCTTCCCCGACCGGAGGGCCCTGCAGGAGCTGATCGAGCGGCTCTTGCTGCCTCTCGGGCGCGAACTGACGCAGGCGTCTCCCTTCACCGACGGGCGGCTGGGCGACGGCGTGCGCTTCACGGCCACCATGCCGCCCCTGACGCCGGCGCCCACCCTGACGATCCGCAAGGTTGCGCACGTCGACCTCGAGTCCGCCTGGCAAGATGCCCTGGACGGGGACGAGCGCCCGCTGCGCATCCTGCGCTCCTGGGTGCGCAGCCGTCGGAATCTCGTGCTCGCGGGGGCGGCAGGCACCGGCAAGACGTCGCTCCTTCGCCTGCTCGCGCAGTCCATCGAGCCATCCGAACGCATCCTGACCATCGAAGAGACGCGGGAGCTCGAACTCGGCCGCGTGCACCCGCACGTGGTGGCCCTCGAGACGCGCTCGCCGAACCGCGCCGGACTCTACGCGATCGACCTCGAGGATCTCCTGAGACTCGCGCTCCACATGCGTCCGGACCGCATCATCGTCGGCGAGATCCGCGGGCGCGAAACGGTGGCTTGGCTATCGGCGCTCGACACCGGCCACCGCGGCAGCCTGACCACCGTGCACGCCACCTCGGCCTGGGATGTCACGGACCGCCTGCTCTTCGCGGCCGCACCGGCGCGCAGCGTCCCGCCGCGCCTTTTGCGCGCGCGCCTGCGCCATCTCCTGGGTGGCGTCGCGCACCTCGAGCGGACGGAGAGCGGCAAGCGGCGCCCGACGATGCTCGTGCAGTACGACGAGGGCCGCGGCATCCAGGTGTGGCCATGACCGCGGCCCTCCCGCTGGCCGCGGTCGCGCTCCTCCTCGCGCGCCTGAAGCTCGCCGGGCCGAGACGCACCCTGACCTTCATCCTGCCGCTCGCGGCACTCGTGGCCGCCTTGCGCTCGGGCCCGCTGCCGGCTCTCCTGGCGGCGCTCTCCGCCGGCCTCTGGCAGGCAGGCGCGCTGAGGTACCTGGCCCACACGCGCCTGGCGCATCTGCGCGCCGCAGCGGAGGAGCCAATCCAGGCCATGTTCGAGCAGGCATCGCTCTACGGCAGCGCGGAGCTCTGTGCCCTCGCAGCGCTGCCCGCCTGCAGCGAACCTCTCCGTCCGCTCTGGCAGAGCGCCCTCGCAGACTGGCTGCGCGGCAGAACGAGCGAGGCGGCGTTCGCGGCGGTCGGGCACAGGGCGCATATCCCTCTCCTTGTCCGCCTGGCGCGGGCACTCGCACTCAGCCGACATACGGGATCGCCGCTCGACCGCCACCTGGCCGTCCTCCTTGAGGATGCGGCGGACGACCGCCGGGAAACGGCGAGCGTGGAGAGCGAGGCCCTGCCTTACTTCGTGGTCACCGTGCTGATGGCCAGCTGTCTCCTCCTCCTGGGTCTCGTCCTCTCCGCCTCCGGCCGGGCCACCCTGCCATGGCTCCTGGCACTGGCGCTCGCCACAGGAGGCGGCGTGCCCTTCCTCGCGTCGGCGCTCCTGCCATGACCCCGACCCTTTGCTGGCTGCTCGCAGCCACCGCGGCATGGCGGGCCAGCCGCCGATCGGTCGCCACCCTCCCGCTTTGGCTCGTGGCAGCCCTTGTCACGCCATGGTCCATCCTGCTGTTCGCTCTGCTTGGGCCCGGGCGGCAGCTCCTGCAGGCGCTCCTCGGGTCTCTTCGCCGCAAGAGCCGGCGCGAGGAGGTGCGGCGCAGCGTTCCGGGCCTCCTGACAGATCTCGCGATGGCTGCAGCGGCCGGACAGCCCCTGCACGCCGCCCTGCGCTATGCCGGCCTCTGGGCGGACGAGCCGCTCGGGTCCGCGTTCGCCGCCTTCGAAACCCAGGTGGAGCACGGCCAGAGCGTTGCCGCGGCGCTTGAATCCCTGCGCCTCGGACTCGAAGCGCCAGAGATGGACCGGCTGGTGGCCCTTCTGTCCCGGGATGCGCAGCTCGGCCTGCCGCTCAGCGATTCCATCGCGCGCTACCGGCGCAGCGCCCTCGGGGATGTGCGCAAGGAGCTGCGCCGCAGCGCCGCCTACCTGCCGTATGTCTTCACTGCGCTCGCAGGCGTCGTGCTGCTCGAAGGAGTGGCCCTGATCGCCGTCCCCTGGCTGCTCGCACTCTGGCGGTCCATCTGACGACGTCCACTGGAACCGAGAACACAGCCTTTGGACGCTGCGCCGAGGAAGAGCCGACGCTATGCTTCATTTGCTGGGGGTCGGCCCTCCCGTCGAGCCCTGCCGCTTCACGCGTGTGGTCCCGCTCCAGGCGACCAAGAGCGGAGGCGGTGAGAAGCGGACAGGATGCAATCGACGTCCCGTCCGGCACGACGGTCAACACGGTCAACCCCGGCATGCAGGTGCATCAGAGCGTGCGCGCGGCGCCAAAAGGCGACCGCGCGCGGCGTATTCTCCCGGCCCGGCAGGTGGCGGCCGCTGCCATGGACAACTGGGATCGTGGGGGGATCTGAGTGACACGCTGCGGGTGGGTGCCGGAGGAAGACCCGCTCTACGTCGCCTACCACGATGTCGAGTGGGGCGTGCCGGTACGAGACGACGTACGACTTTTCGAGCTGCTCTGCCTCGAGGGTGCCCAGGCCGGCCTGAGCTGGCGCACGATTCTCCACCGCCGGGAACATTACCGCGAGGTGTTCATGGGCTTCGTGCCCGAGAAAGTGGCGGGCTTTGCGCAGGCGGATATCGAACGCCTGCTCGCAGATCCCGGCATCGTCCGCAACCGTCTCAAGGTGGAAGCGGTCGTCGCGAACGCACGCCGGGTGCTGGACGTCCGAGGGCGCTCAGGGTCCCTTTCGGACTACCTCTGGGCCTTTGTCGGCGGGGAGCCGCAGGTGCACCACTGGGCATCGCTGCGGGAGGTGCCCGCGGAGAGCGAGACCTCGCGCGCCATGAGCCAGGCCTTGCGTCGCGAGGGCCTGCGCTTCGTCGGGCCGACGATCTGCTACGCGTTCATGCAGGCCACCGGCATGGTGATGGACCATGAGGTGGGCTGTTTCCGTCATGACGAGCTTGCGAACGGCAAGGCGAGGTAAGAACTGCGTTTGCGCGACGGCTCCCCTACGGACGCCGCTTAGCCTCTGGGCGACCGCCGCTCCCTGCGCGTCAGCGCGAGACGGCGCAGGATGTGGTCGACAGGCCGGGCGGCGCGCACCAGGAAGTCTTCCTCGCTCGTCATCGGATCGACCAGCACCAGGGGTATGCCCTGATATAAGGCGCCGAGCCCGTCGGTGAGAAAGTGGTCTCCCACGGCGGCCACCTGCGACGCCTTGAGACCCATCTCCAGCAGGGCCCACCGGTAGCCGCGGCCGAAGGGTTTGCGCGCTCGCGCGACGACCGGCAGCCCCATCAGCCTGCCGAGCCGCTCTACGCGAGGTCTCCGTCCGTTCGAGACGATGACGGCGGCCAGACCCGCACGCCGCACCTCGGCCAGAAAACGCAACGTCGCCGGCGGCGCCGTTTCGCTGTGCGGCGGCGCCAGGGTATTGTCAAGGTCGAAGATGAGCCCCTTCACGCCGAGGCGCACGAGCTCCCCAAGCGGCACCTCACCGATATCGGAGACCGCCTGGAGGTATCGCTTCACAGGCGGCCCTGCCCATTCAGGACGAGCATGATGACGACCGTGATGCCCCAGAGGCCAAGGTTCACGAGGGTGGGCCAGTCGGTGACGAGGAGCTCGTCCGGGTTCTCCATGCGGTCTTTCAGCGAGAGCAGGTAGAGATAGCGGAAGAGGCCGTAG